>JAODBQ010000389.1 GCA_025464045.1 Ilumatobacteraceae bacterium | reverse complement strand
TCATCGTCTCCAACCAATCGTCGAGGTCGAGGTCGGTGATCGCCCGCTCGAGATCGCCATAGGACAGCTTCGGCTTGGCGAAGCCGAGGTTCGCGGCGATCGTGCCCTCGAACAGGAACGGCTCCTGGGGCACGACGACGAGCCGGTTGCGCAGTTCCGCGTTCGCCACGTGG
Organism: Ilumatobacteraceae bacterium; assembly: GCA_025464045.1. Taxonomy (GTDB): domain Bacteria; phylum Actinomycetota; class Acidimicrobiia; order Acidimicrobiales; family Ilumatobacteraceae; genus JAODBQ01. The sequence goes on along the minus strand of JAODBQ010000389.1, from coordinate 4,936 downwards.
GTGAGCGACGTGCCGCCGAGCAGGACGGCTCCCGAGGTGGGATCGGCGAGCCTGGCGACGAGACGACCGAGCGTGGTCTTGCCCGAGCCGGTCTCGCCGATCACGGCCACCTGCTGTCCGGCCGGGATGTGCACGGTGACGTCGTGCAGCACGGGCGGTTCGTCGGGATCGCCGTCGCGACTGCGGTACGTGAAGTGCACGTGGTCGATCGTCAGCGCCAACGCGCCGGCGGGCAGTGCGACCGGATGGCTCGGCTCCGGCGGCCCGATCGGGATCTCGAGCACGCCGATCACGCGGCGCAGGCCGGCCACGGCCGTCTGCGTCTGGTCGAGCACCTCGGTGAACTCGGCGATCGGCTCGAGGAACTTGTAGGTGAGCAGCACGAACCCGACGAGCGCTCCGGAGGTGAGCCCCGAAGCCGGCCCGCGCAGCAGGCCGACGATCACCACGGCCGATACGGTCAGGACGCTGAACACCTCGCCGGACGGGAACAGGAACGCACCGAGCGTGCCCGCGCGGATGAACGAATTGGAGCGGCGGTGGCTGGCCTCCTCGGCGACGTCCGCGTAGTGAGGCCCGGCGTCGTAGACGCGCAACGTCTCGGCGCCGGACACGACCTCGCTGATCTTCGTGAGCACCTCGGCGTTGTGGCCCCGAGCGTCGTCGTAGGCGCGTGACAGGCGCGGCTGCATCTTGCCGAGCACGAGGCCGAGCGGCGCGGCGACCACGAACGCGACGAGCGCGAGCAGCCAGTCGTAGGCGAGCATCACCCCGGCGACGGTGAACATCAGCGTCCCGTCGAGCAACCACGCCAGCGCACCCCACTGGAAGAACTGCGCGAGCGTCTCGACGTCGCTCGTGACGCGGGCCACGAGCGCGCCCTTCCGCTCCTCGTTGTGATCGGCGATGCTCAACCGGTGGATGTGCTCGAACAGGCGGACGCGCAGGGTGTACAGCGCCTCCTCGGTGCGCCGGCCGAGACGGGCGACCGCCTGGCGTTGGCAGAACGTCGCGAGCACGATCACGCACGCACCGATCGCGGCGAGCAGCGCGACGACCCCGACGCGGATCCGGTCCGGCTGGAACCCGCGGTCGATCGCCTGCTGCACGAGGATCGGGATCACCACTCGTCCCCCGGCACCGACGATCGCCAGGGCGAACGTGACCCCGAACCCGGAACGCAGCGCGGGCGCCTCCTCGACGCCGCGGCCGATGGTGTGGACCGCCGTCCAACGGCTGATCGGCTCGGTCACGGCACACCAGCCGTCGCGTCGCGCGGGTCGGAGGCGTCGCCGCCGTCGGGGTCGTTGTCGGACGGTCCGTCGATCTCGATGTCGATCTCGATCGATTCGCGGTCGTGCTCGAAGGCCTCGATCAGCGCGCGGTAGCCGGGCACCGCGGCCATCAGCTCGTCGTGCGCGGCGTGCGCGACCACGACGCCGCCGTCGAGGTAGAGCACCTCGTCGGCGAGCGCGATGGTCGACGGCCGTGAGGCCACGGCCACGACCGTCGTGTCCGTCAGGGACGCGCGGAGGTTGGCGAGGACCCTGGCCTCGGTGCCCGGGTCGAGTGCCGATGTGGTGTCGTCGAGCAGCAGCACGGGCGGATGGCGCACGAGCGCCCGCGCCAGCGCGAGGCGCTGGCGCTGACCGCCGGAGAGACCGACGCCGCGTTCACCGACCTCGGTGTCGAGCCCGTTGGGCAGCTCCGCGAGGAACGTGGCCTCGGCCACCCTCAGCGCATCGGCGATCGTCACCTCGTCCAGCGACGCACCCATCGTGATGTTCTCGCGGGCCGTGCCGGCGAGCAGGAACGGCTCCTGGAACACCAACAGGCAGCCGCGGCGCGGAACCGTGACGGTGCCCGAGTCGGCCGCGATCATGCCGGCCATGAGCTGCAGCAGCGTCGTCTTGCCCGAGCCGGTCGCACCGACGACGGCCACCGTCCGGCCGCCCTGCACGTCCGCGGTCACGCCGCGCAGCACGGGGCGGGCGGGGTCGTAGCCGTAGTGCACGTCGTCGAGCCGGACGTCGTTGCCGGCACCGCGCCGGAGCGTTGCCGCGGGGTCCGGTTCGATCGTCTGGCCGAGCAGCTCGCGGATCCGGTTCCACCCGGCGAGCGAATGCGGCAGCTCGGAGAGGGCGAAGCCGATCAACCGCAGCGGGAACACGAGCAAGGTGAACAGGAAGATGAAGCTGGTCAGCTCGCCGACGGTCATCTGCCCACTGCGCACCCGGTAGGCACCGCCCAGCAACAGCGCCACGTTGGCGAGGTTTGGCACGCCGTCGAGCAGCGCCTCGAACGTGCTGCGGATGCGCACCGCGCCGAGGCGGGCCTCACGCACCCGCCCGGCGATCACCGCCAGCCGCTCGGTCTCGCGCGACTCGGCACCGAACGACTTGACGACGGCGACGCCCTCGAAGCTCTCGTGCACGGCCGAGCTGAGCCGACCGAGCTCGTCCTGCGCGGTGTCGAAGAAGCGGTCGACGCGCTTCTGGTAGATCAGGTTGAGCACGATCAGGATCGGGAAGATCGCGACCGCGGCGAGGCCGAGCACCCAGTCCGTGATCAGCAGCCAGACCGAGGAGAGCACGATCATCAGGGCGACGCTCGTCGCGTAGGGCAGCGGCCCGAGCACGGCTGTGGCGGCCTCGGCGTCCACGCCGGCGCGGGTGATCAGGTCGCCCGTGCTCTGACGCCGGTGCCAGGGCGCGGGCTGCACGATCATCCGCTCGATGACCTCGGCGGTGACCGACTCGGTGACCCGCCAGTTCGTCCGTCCTGCCCACACCCGGCGCACGACGATCCCCGCGGCGCGCAGCAGCCCGACGGCGATCAGCAACCCGAGCACAGCCACGACGCTGCCGATCTCGACGCGGTGCTGAGGGCCTTCGAAGCGGGGGACGATCAGCTTGTCGGTGATCATCCCGACGACGACGGACGAGAAGACCGTGCACGCGGCGTACACCGCGGCACCGCCGACCGCGGTGAAGAACAGCCGCTTGTGCCGGCGCAGCAGCGCGCGCAACAGCCGGAACGCCTTCGTCAGGCTGCCGCCTGCGTCCGGAATGATCGTGCCGCGCTCCCCCACGACGGCCGTTTCTACCACGGGCCCCGGAACTGCCTGCGTGTGGTTTCCCTCGATGACCGACCCACCGGTAGCCTCGTGCGCCGTGGATCAGTTCAACTTCGCGTTGCTCGTCCTGCGCGTCGTCTTCGGCTTGTTCCTGGCGTACCACGGGTACAACAAGGTCTTCGGCGGTGGTGGTCTCGCCGGCACCGCCGGCTGGTTCGGGAGCATCGGGATGCGCTGGCCGCAGTGGCAGGCGCGCATCGCTGCCGGCACCGAGATCGGCGCCGGCGTGCTGATGGCCCTGGGCCTGCTCACACCCCTCGCCGCGGCCGGGATGATCGGCATCATGGTGGTCGCGATCGTCGTCGCCCACTGGAAGGTCGGCTTCTTCATCTTCAAGCCCAACCAGGGGTGGGAGTACTGCGCGTCGATCGCCGTCGCCGCGTTCTGCATCGCGACGGTCGGACCGGGTGAGTGGTCGCTGGACCACGCCTTCGGCAGCGAGTTCACCGGCTGGGCGGGGTCGATCACGGCGGCCGTGGTCGGTGTCGGCGGTGCGCTGCTCCAGCTCGGCGTCAGCTACCGACCGCCGAAGAAGGTGGTGCACACGTGAGCATCGTCGTCGATCCGCCCGAGTACCTGGCCCAGGCGCCGGCACCACGCAAGCACCCGTGGCTGCGTTGGTTGATCATCGTCGTCTGCGTGCTGATCGCGGCGATGTGGGCCTATGCGTTCCTGTGGGCACCGAGCAAGGGCGTGTACCGCGTCGACGACAACCACTGGCGCAGCGAGGCCCAGATCATCTGCCAGGCGGCGACCGTGCAGCGGCTGCAGCTCGTCGACACCGACCAGGGCTTCATCGCCCACCCGACCAACGCGCAGATGATCGCACACGCCGACGTGGTGGATCGCGCCACCGACATCCTCGACAAGATGCTCACGGATGTGGTCGCGGTCCCGGTGCCGACCACCCGCGACCAGGAGCTGATCGCGACGTTCGAGAAGTACTACCGCGTGATCCTCAGCGACCGCCGTGCGTACACGGCGAAGTTGCGCTCGTTCGAGAACGCCAACTACGAGGAGACCTCGGTCGACGGTGGCCCGGTCACGAACGTCGTCACCGACTTCACCTCCGGCAACAACATCAAGGCCTGCGTCCCTCCCGGCGAGCTCGGCACCACGGCCTAGGAACGCCTCGGCGACGGTGACCGCGCTCACAGTCGGCTACTGGTCATGACCTGACCGAGCCACGCTCGGTCGGATCATGACGGGTTGCGGGTATTCGGTGCATCGACGGACGGCGCTGTCGAACCTTCAACTTCAGGTTGAGGGTTGCTGACGGTTGGGGCGCCACGCTGCGCCGTCATGGGTGAGGATCACCTTGGCGGGGGCGCCGACGGCGACGCAGCAGTCCGGCAGGTCACCGGTGACCACCGAGTTCGCGCCGACGGTGACGTGGCGGCCGATGCGTGCCCCGGGGAGCACCACCGTGCCGAAGCCCAGCCACGAGCCGGCGCCGATGACCACCGGGCGTTCGGGCATCGTCTGCACCGAGATCGGTCGGGTGACGTCCTCGTAGCCGTGGTTCTGGTCCGTGATGTACACGTTCGGGCCCGTCCAGACGTCGTCGCCGATGTCGATGCCGAGGTGGCCGATGATCGAGCTGCCACGGCCGATCAAGCAGCGGTCGCCGATGCGCACGACCGGGTCGGAGATGCACTCCTGCCCAGGCACCATCCCCGCCGAGAGCGTCAGCTGCGGGCCGAGCATGGTGCCGGATCCGATGTGGATGTACCGCTCGTTGAAGATCGTCGCGGCCGGGAAGCAGATGATGCTGTTCTCACCGAAGCGGCCGAAGCGCCG
>JAODBQ010000377.1 GCA_025464045.1 Ilumatobacteraceae bacterium | reverse complement strand
AACGAGATCTCCGTGGACGGGCCGCGGACCGAGGTCGTCGGCCGGTTGTACGAGGAGTTGGTGGTGCTGCTGCAACGCGGCCAGGACCTCGACGAGGCCAGCGTGCGCCGCACGATCGACATGGTCGCGGCGAACGAGCGCCCGAGCAACGTCCTCACCGACGACATCATGCGCGGCGCGAAGGGCAAGCCGGTCCGCCCGAAGACGGCCGGCCAGAAGCGCTACATCGACGCGATCCGCAACAACGTGATCACGTTCGGGCTCGGACCGGCCGGCACGGGCAAGAGCTGGCTCGCCGTGGCGATGGCGATCCAGGCGTTGCAGAGCAAGCAGGTGCAGCGGATCATCCTCACCCGCCCGGCAGTCGAGGCCGGCGAGCGCCTCGGCTTCCTGCCCGGCGACCTGATGGCCAAGATCGACCCGTACCTGCGCCCGCTGTACGACGCGCTCTACGACATGATCGAAGTGGAGGGTGCGCAGCGCCTCCTGGAGCGTCAGACCGTGGAGGTCGCGCCGCTCGCGTTCATGCGCGGCCGCACGTTGAACGCCAGCTTCATCATCCTCGACGAGGCCCAGAACGCGACGCCCGAGCAGATGAAGATGTTCCTGACCCGCATCGGGTTCGGCTCGAAGGTCGTGGTCACGGGCGACACGACGCAGATCGACGTGCCGGACGGGCGCAGCGGTCTGATCGGGTTGGAGCGCACGCTCACCGGCATCCCCGGGCTGGAGTTCGTCCACCTCGGTGCCGGCGACGTCGTGCGTCACCAGATCGTCGCCGACATCGTCGCGGCCTATGAGCGCGCCGACACCGCCGCCGGCATCGACCGCTCGGGCGGGGAACGACCCCGTCGTGCCTGACAGCGCCCGACCGAGGATCTCGTCCCGGCCCCGGGTCGGCGGTGCAGGTGATCCAGAGGTCTTCTGTGCCGACGAGCAGCACGCCGTCCCCCTCGAGCTCGAGCGGTGGCAGCGGCTCGCGCTGGACGTGCTGCGCGCGGAGCGCGTGCGCGGGCTGGCCGAGCTCTCGCTGCTGTTCGTCGCCGAGGACGAGATCACCGAGCTCAACGAGCGCTACATGGGCGCCACGGGCTCGACCGATGTGCTCTCGTTCCCGATCGATGCCGCCGAGGCCGAGATCGTGCTGCAGTCGCCTGCCCCCACCCGCGGCCCGGACCGGTCGCCGCCGGACGTCGGCGACATGCCGCTGCTGCTGGGCGACGTCGTGATCTGCCCGCAGGTCGCCGAACGCCAAGCGCCCGAGCACGCCGGCACGCTCGACGACGAGCTGGCCCTGCTCGTGGTCCACGGCGTGCTGCACGTCCTCGGCTACGACCACGCGGAACCCGCCGAGCGCGACACGATGCGCGCCCGCGAGCGGGAGCTGCTCGAAGCCCACCACTGGCGCGCGCCCGCGCCGGACGGGTTCCGCCAGGAGCAGGACGACTGATGTTCGCCGCCAACTTCTCCAACATCGACGCGCTGATGCTCGTCGTCATCTTCCTGCTGCTGATCGTGCTGATCTTCCTGTCCGTCGCCGAGATGGGCCTGTCGCGGATGACGAAGCCGAAGGCCGCCTCGCTGGCGGACAAGGGACAGAAGTCGGGCAAGGCCCTGGTCAAGCTCGTCAGCGATCCGGAGCGCTGGGTCAACCCGCTGCTCCTCACCGTCAACATCTGCCAGACGGTGCAGGCGACCCTCACCGGGATCGTCTCGGCGCGGCTGTTCGGCACGGCGGGTGTGGTCGTCGGCGTGGCGCTCAACGTGCTCGTGTTCTTCGTGCTCGCCGAGGCGGTGCCGAAGACGTACGCGGTGCTGTACTCCGAACGCGCCGCGCTGCTGTCGGCCCGGCCCGTCGGCGCGCTGGTGTCGTTCCCGCCGCTGCAGATGATCTCGCGGGCCCTCATCTCGCTGACGAACGTGATCGTGCGCGGCAAGGGTTTGAAGAAGGGTCCGTTCGTCTCCGAGTCCGAGCTGCTCGGGATCGTCGAGGCGGCGGCCGACGACGAGGTGATCGAGCAGGAGGAGATGGAGCTCGTCAAGAGCATCATCGAGTTCGGCGACACGGTGGCCCGCGAGGTCATGGTGCCGCGTCCAGATCTCGTCACCGTCGACCACTCGGCCACGGTCACCGAGGCGCTGAACGTGGCGATGGAGCACGGCTTCAGTCGGATCCCCGTGATCGACGAGGACGAGGACGAGGACGTGCTCGGGGTGACGTTCATCAAGGACCTGTTCCGCGCCGAGCGCGACGGGCAGGGCGACCGCCCCGTCACCGACTTCGTGCGCGACGTGCGCGTCGTGCCCGAGGGCAAGGCGGTGAGCCGGCTGATGCGCGAGATGCAGGCGCAGAAGTTCCACCTCGCCCTGGTCGCCGACGAGTACGGCGCGCTGGCAGGCGTGATCACCCTCGAGGACTGCCTGGAGGAGCTGGTCGGCGAGATCGTCGACGAGCACGACGAGGAGAGCGCGTCGCTGCAGCGCCTACCCAACGGCGACCTGCTCGTCGACGGCGGCATGTCGATCGCCGACACCAACGAGCTGCTCGAGCTGCACCTGCCCGACGAGGAGTGGGACACCGTCGGAGGGTTCCTGTTCGGCACCCTCGAGCACGTGCCGGTCCGCGGGGAGTCGATCGTGCACGACGGTTGGAGGTTCACCGCCGCCGAGGTGGAGGGCCGACGCATCCGCCGGGTCCGGATCTCGCTGCAGTCGATGCCGTCCGACGACGACCAGGTCGGGCTTGGCGAACCCGCCCGGCTGCCGTCCGGTCGCGACGGTTCCCGCACCGCGGCCGCCGACCGCGATTCCTCCCGCTCCTCCAAGGCGTAGGCGTCGCGATGCTCGGCAAGATCCCCCGCTGGCGCCACGTGGTCGTCCTCGTCACCGTCCTGGTGTGCTCGGTGCTCGCGTTCGCGGGGATCATCGGAGCCGGCAACCGCGACGAGCGCTTCGACGCGAAGTACGTCACGGTGCAGCCGGCCGGTGCCGACGGCGTGCGGATCACGGAGGTCGTCGACGAGGACTTCGGTGCCCAGGACCGGCACGGGTACCAACGGATCATCCCCAACGACTTCGGCGTCCCGACCGACATCACCGCGTCGTCGCCGGACGCCAACGCCGACGTCACCACCTCGACGCAGTTCGGCCAGACCACGATCCGTCTCGGCGATCCCGCCGCCACGATCTCCGGTCAGCACCGGTACGTCCTCGCCTACACCCTGCCGGACGCGCGGCTGAGCACCGGCCAGCTCGCATTGGACATCATCGGCACCGACGAGACCCTCGAGACGTTGCGGTTCACCGTCGTCGTCGACGGGATGCAGCTCGTCGACCCGACGTGCAACGTCGGATCGTTCAACACGTCCGGGGGCTGCACGCTCGCCCCCGACGGCGACGACTTCCGGGCCGTGATCGCCCCGCTCAAGGCGGGCGAGGGGATCACCATCGGCGGCGACGTGGTGTCGGTCAGCAGCGACCCGGCCGCGGCGCCGATCCCGCCGTTGCCCGCACGTCGCGCCGACCACCGCCTCCTCCTCGGGCTCGTCCTGATCCCGATCGGTCTGCTCGCCGCTGGCGCGGTGTACGTCATCGTTCGCCGCGAGGGCCGCAACGAGGTCGCTGCCGGGGGCGCGGCCGACGCCGCGTACGGCGTCACCGGCAGCACGACCACGCTCGTCCCCGACGACCGCATGGCGGAGCTCGCCTCGATCGAGTTCGTGCCCCCCAGGGGCATCGAGCCGTGGCAGGGCGCGGTCCTCCTCACCGAGCGGATCGACCGGGGCACCGTCTCCGCCTGGTTCTCCGGGCTGATCGCCCGCGAGGAGCTGACCCTCGACGACTCCGGCCCGAAGCCCGTGTTGGCGTGGGGTCCGAAGGCGGACGCCACGCACCCGGCGACGGTGGCGATGCTGCAGCCGGTGATGAACGGCGGCGCGGTGACCCTCGGGACGTACAACCCGCAGTTCGCCGGGCTGTGGAGGCAGATCCAGAGCGGTCAGGTCAGGGAGATCGGTGCCTCGGGTTGGTGGCGACGGCATCCGCCACACGGCGGCGGCGCGATGCAGCCGTCCAACGTGTTCGCGCTGGTCGTGGTGCTGTTCGTGTTCGCCGGCTCGGGTGTCGTCGCCGGCGCCAAGCTGCTCACCAGCGTCCCGGCGGCCATCGCCCTGGCCGTCGTCCTGCCGGCGTTGATGGCGTTGGCGATGTACTGGATCCTGCTCGGCTCGCGCAGCGCCACCGGGTCCGGCCTGGCGATCCGCGCCGAGTCGTTCCGTAAGTTCCTCGCCGCGAGCGAGGGCAAGCACGTCGACTGGGCGTGGCAGCAGGGGTTGTTGCGCGAGTACAGCGCCTGGGCGGTCGCACTCGGCGCGGCCGATGCCTGGGGCCGTGCGCTCGCCGCCAGCAACGTGCCGCCCAACGAGGTGATGATCAGCAACCCGTTGCTGGTGTACTCGATGGCCTCGGCGTTCGCGAGCACCACCACCGCACCGCAGAGCTCCGGCGGGGGCGGCGGCGGTGGCGGCTTCTCGGGGGGCAGCGTCGGTGGCGGTGGCGGGGGCGGCAGCTCCGGCTCCTGGTAGCGGTTGTGGAGGACATCGGCAGCCTGCCGACGTTCCTCGCGTGCGGCGCGGCGCGCTGGATCACCGGCGAGACCTACGTGATCGACGGCGGCGCGGGCGTGCGCGGCGTGTCCTGACCGATGTCGTCGGAATCGGTCGCGCTGCCCGCGTACGCGTCGGCCATCGCGCCCGGTGTGACCGTGCGGACGACCACGACGAGCGCCAGCAGGACCACCCCCGCCCCGACGAAGTACGGGGCGCGCAATCCGAGGTGTGCGGCGACCTGCCCCCCGAACGCCGCGCCGAGCGGGATCGTGCCCCAGCCGAACCAGCGGTACACGCTGTTGACCCGGCCGAACAGGTGGTCGGGCACCACCTGTTGTCGCAACGAGACGGTGACGACGTTCCAGACCGTGGCGGCGAGGGCCTCGATCGCCGAGACGAGGGTGACGAACCACGTCACGGGAAACGCCCCGAAGGCGACGAGGGCGATCGCCCACACCGTCACCGAGCCGTAGAGCGCCGGCAGCCTGCCGACATGGGACACGATCCGGTCGCCGACCAACCCGCCGATGATCGAACCGATCCCGATCACCGCCAGGAGGAACCCGAACTCGCGATCGGTGATGTGCAGGCGCTCCTTGGCGAACAG
>JAODBQ010000357.1 GCA_025464045.1 Ilumatobacteraceae bacterium | reverse complement strand
CCGCACTCGCCCTGCTCGCACGCGCCCTTGCTGCCCATCAGGCCGAGCCGCTCGCGCAGCACGTAGAGGAGGCTCTCCCCCACCCATGCGTCGCGCACGTCGCGTGACTCTCCGTTGACGTGCAGCCGGTACACCTCGTTGGCGCCGAGCCCGCTGCGGCCACGGGCGGCATCGCCGTCGGTGCGATCGACGGGCGGCGCGTCGTGCGGATCCGGGTGATCAGCCATTGGGGAACGCCCTTCGCAGCAGCCGGCCGGCCAGCACCCCGATGGCGTGGCGGCGGTACGCGGCAGTCGAGCGGTGATCGTCGATCGGACGGGCGGCAGCGGCCGCCAGCGCGGCGAACTCGCGGACCGTGTCGGCGGTGGCCCGTCGTTCGGCGAAGTCGACGGACGCACGCGCGAACGCCTCCGCCGCGCTGGCACGGATGATCACCGGCCCGACGGACCCCAGCGCCAACCGGACGTTGCCCGCCGCCTCGTCCACGGCGAGGCACGTGCTGGCCGTGGCGATCACCATCGCGTTGCGGACCCCCACCTTGCTGTAGCCCTGCCACCCGGTGAGCACCGGGACGGTGATCGCGGTGATCAGCTCGTCCGGGCGGCGCACCGTGCGCTTGGGTGCGGTGGCGAACTCGGCGAAGGGCACCTCGCGCACGCCCGTCGCCGAAGCGAGGTGCACCACCGCCTCGAGCGCGGCGAGGACCGGCAGCCCGTCCCCCGCCGGCGAGGACGTGCCCACGTTGCCGCCGACGGTGGCGGTGTTGCGGATCTGCGGGGAGCCGACGGTGCGCGCCGCCTGCGCGAGCGCGGGGAGCAGCCCCGCGAGCGGGTGCTCCATCACCTCCGCGTACGTGACGGCCGCGCCGAGGCGCACGGTGGCGTTCGACGGGTCGTGCGCCCACGAGCGCAGCTCGGGCACTCGGGTGACGGACAGGACCGACGTCGGGCGGCGATGGCCCATGTTGATCTCGACCAGCAGATCCGTGCCGCCGGCGAGCACGAGCGCACCGGGATCGGCGGCGAGGGCGTCGAGCGCGCCGGCGAGCGTGGTGACGTTGAGACAGCTCATGGCGGGCGCGACTTTACAATTCGTCAAGGCGCTGAGGTCGTGATGCGCGCAACGTTCACACCACCGTGATCTGTTCGATCCCGATGTCGGGGGCGGGCAGTTGCGGATCGAGCCGTTCCAGGGTGTCGAGCAGCACCTTCGCCACAGCGAGGTTGCGCACCCAGTTGCGATCGGCGGGGATCACGTACCACGGCGCCGACGACGTCGACGTCGCCGTCAGCGCGTCCGCGTACGCGGCTTGGAACGCGGGCCACTTGGCCCGGTCCTCGAGGTCGCCGGCGCGGAACTTCCACCGCTTCTCCGGGTTGTCGATGCGCTCCTGGAGCCGCTGGCGCTGCTCCTCCTCGGACACGTGGAGGAAGCACTTGACGACGGTCGTGCCCTCGTCGACGAGCATCCGCTCGAACTCGTTGATGTGTCGGTAGCGCTTGCTCCACACGGCCTTCGGCACGATGTGGTGGACCCGGACGACGATCACGTCCTCGTAGTGGCTGCGATTGAACACACCGATCTCACCCTTGGCGGGACACGCCGCGTGCACCCGCCACAGGTAGTCCTGCTCGACCTCGCGCCCGGCGGGAACCTTGAAGCTGGTGACGCGCACCCCGGCCGGGTTGAGGCCGGAGAAGATCGAACGGATCGTGCCGTCCTTGCCCGCGGCGTCGGCCGCCTGGAGCACGAGCAGCAGGCTGCGTGTCCGTTCGGCGAAGAGCCGGACCTGCAGCGCGTCCAGCCGCTGCTTGACGACCTCCAGCTCCGCCTTGGCTTCCACCTTGTCCCATCCGAACGTCTCGTCGGTGTCCCGGTTGGTGAGGTCGGGCGCCGTGCCCGGCCGGACGCGCAGCTGCGTGAGCAGGTGGGATGCCATGTCTGGGGACGTTACCCCCTCGCCGGTCAGCTGTCGGAGTAGCTCGGCGGGCGCTTCTCCAGGAACGCACTCAACGCCTCGCGGTGGTCCGCCGTCGCACTGGCCATGATCTGCTGGCGGTTCTCGAGGTCGATCGCGGCCTGCATCCCGGGGATCTCGAGCGCGCTCCACATCCCCTCCTTGGTGAGGGCCACTCCGAACGGGGTGTTGAGCATCACCTGGTTGGCCTTCGCCAGCGCCGCGTCGAGCACGGTGCCGTCGTCGACGAGATCGATGACCAGGCCGATCCGGTACGCCTCCTCGGCGTCGAACACCCGACCGGTGAGCATCAGCTCCTGGGCGCGGGACGCGCCGACGAGCCGCGGCAGCAGCCAGCTGGTCCCGATGTCGCACGCCGACAGGCCGATGCGGATGAAGGCGGCGCCGAACTTCGCGGTGCGCGAGGCGATGCGGATGTCGCTGCCGAGGACGAGCGCGAACCCGCCGCCGGCGGCAGGCCCGTTGACGGCGGCGATCACCGGTTGGGGCAGCGAGCGCAGATGCGGGATGAGGCGGGCGATGTGCTTCTGCACGGCGAACCCGGCCTGCGTGCGCCCCATGTGCGCGGTGTTCGGCGCCTCGCCGTACCCGCCGAGGTCGAGCCCTGCGCAGAAGCCCCGGCCCGCGCCCGTGAGGACGACCACGCGCACCTCCGGGTCGATGGCGATCGCATCGAGCTGCTGGTGCAGACCCTCGACCAACTCGGTGGTCATCGCGTTGAGCTTCTCGGGGCGGTTGAGGGTGAGCAGCGCAACACCGGGCTGCGGGGAGGTTCGTTCGACGACCGACATCCGGCCATCGTTGCCGACAGCGGGCTACGGTCGCCACGTGGCGGTGCCGATCGAGAACGAAACGATCGACGTCGCCGCAGAGGTCGCGGGTGCCGTGGCGCCCTCTGGAGACGGAGACGTGGCGCGCCACACCGCCCGCGCGCGTGCGAACGATGTCCTGACCACCCTGTCGCCGTACCGCTGCGGCCGGTGGGATCCGACGACACGGGTCGACGGGACGCCGCAGGCCGGCGAGATGTGGCGAACCACCTTCACCCCGTGTGGGACGGGCACCCTGCGCCTGCGCTGGCACGGTGGCACGTTCGACGCGCAGGCGTGGGGCGACGGAGCGGACTGGCTCCTCGCGTCGGTCCCCGCGCTCACGGGGCAGCTCGACCGTCCGGTCGAGATCACCACCGGTCACCCAGCGGTGCTGCGCGCCCAGCACCGGCTGCCCGGATTGCGCCTCGGCGCCAGCGGGACGCTGTACCACGACCTGCTCCCGGTGATCATCGCGCAGCGGATCACGGGCGGGGAGGCCGTGCAGCAGTGGTGCCGGCTCGTGCGCGAGCTCGGCGAGCGCGCCCCCGGACCGAACCCGGAGCTGCGCACGCCGCCACCGCCGGCGTCGTTGCTCGGGCGGCCGGCCTGGTGGTACCACCGACTCGGCATCGAGGCCAAACGGGCCGAGGCCCTGCGCACCGTCGGGCGCCACGCGGGGCGGATCACGGAGTGGGCGAGCCTCGAACCGGTCGCCTGCGCCACCAAGCTGGCGCTCCTGCCGGGGATCGGCCAGTGGACCATCGGTTCGGTGCTCGGCCCGTCGCTCGGCGACCCCGACTCGTTCGCGATCGGCGACTT
>JAODBQ010000309.1 GCA_025464045.1 Ilumatobacteraceae bacterium | reverse complement strand
ACATCGAAGGCGTTGCTGGAGTTGGCGGCTGGCTCGCCGACAGGTTGTTGAGCTGGTGGGGATGGAGGCCACCGGCATGTACCGGACGCCGGTGCATTCGGCGCTGGAGGACGTCATCGCGCGGGTGGGTGATCAACGCCCGGAGCAACGACGACTTCGACAAACGGCGAAGCTCCACCGCCCGACAACGCCGACTCTTCGGGATGGTGCTCTGTCCTGACACCGATGTGCAGCTGCCGGAGCTTCTTGGATGTGGGTGTTGTCAATGGTCGTGGTCGACGTGGCCGAAGTACATGAGCTCCCAGATGCCGGGGTCGGCGAAGCGTTCGACTGATTCGCCGTCGACGAAGTGCTCGAGCTCGACCTGGCCGGTGAAGCGCAGGTAGGCGCCGTCGACTCGCGCTAGCCGGGCGAGGAGATGCTTGACGCCCTTGACTTGGTCGATGAACCGGGTGTCGACGATCGTCGATTCGCGTCGGTAGGTGACCACGTAGCGGTTGGCTGTGTCGCCATACTCGTAGATGACTCGCTCGGCGTACGGCTTGCCGCTCGACTCGTCGGTCGTCACGCCTTGGAGCGAGAAGCGCACCTTGTCGACGTCGTCGGCGATGATCTGGCCATCGCGGGCGAGCATGAAGATCGGGATCTCGGTGCTCCCGTAGGTGTGCTCGGCGGTGATGTAGCTCGCGACGATCGAGTACGGACCGGCCTTCGCCCGACCCCAGTACCAGTGGTTGATGAGCTTCGGCATCGCCATGTCGCCCCAGTTGTGGTCGTGGTAGCCGATGCCCGCGAGCTGCTCGGTGGCGCCGGCGATGGTCAGCGCTGCTGTCGCCGCCCCCTGGGGCACAGACGGCAGCCAGGCAAAGAAGTGCTCGTCTGCGGCGCCGAAGTACATGTACCCCGTGCCGGGTCTCCACGACGGCACCTGACCGACGAGGTCGACGTCGAGCACGAGGTCGTCGTGAGCGACGCGGATGTGGAAGGTGTGCGGGTCTCCCCAGGACGTGTTGCGGAACGAGTTCTCCCCGATCGTGACGTCGCAGCCGTCGCTCGAGGCGTGAAAGCCGTCGGGATCGGCCGGGGTCTCCCACTGACGGTGGGTTCCGTCGGAACGGTCGAACTCGACGGTCACATACGGCGCCAGCGGACTGTGGGCCGCCTCCATCATCGGCTTCGTGAAGAACACGACGACGAGGGTGCTTCCGTCGTCGAGGTGGGCGTCGAAGTACCACCACTCGTAGCTGCCTTTCCCGCCATCGGTGCGCATGCCGTCCTCACGTGCTGCGATGGGTGACGGGACGATGCCGAGTCGGGTGTAATCCTCCGGCCGATCTGCCCGGCGTGCTGTTGACGCTGTCACTGCTGGACCTCCTGGGGTTGAATGTTCATACGGGCGCCGTCAGACCGATCGCTCGTTCGGCTCGCCGACGTTCCACCACAGGTAGCCCGCTCATATCCCTGCTGCGGCTACCTCGTTGGTGCGCCTGACATCCGCTCCAGATGCGGGTTCGTCATGCGGGATAGGGAACTGTGGCGAGGAGTTTGGTGAGGTCTCGGGTCTGGATGGTTTCCAGCGACTGCACGGCGTGCTTGATCTCGGTCGAAAGCGAGTTGTCGAGTCGCCCGTCGACGAGCTGGTCGAACTTGTCCACGGCGTCCTGCCAGGTGAAGGGGTGCGATGGCAGGCCGGGAAAGCCCTGGACGGTGTGCGTGGGGACCGTGCCGTCCTTGAGCCGGACGGTGATCTTCGCCGGCATGTGGCTCGGGTACTCGCGGGTGTAGTCGTGGTCGGGGCGCACGACCACCTTGCGCAGCAGCTGCTGGACGTCGGCGCGGTTGATCCGGTCGGGGACGAATTGGGCGGGCATGACGGTGCCGTCCAGCAGCGCGACTGCGAGCAGGTAGGGGAGGCTGTGGTCGGCCTGCTCCTTGGTGGTGATCTTCTGTCCGACCGGGCCATAGAGTCCGCCGCCGGTGAAGTCGAACGTGATTTGCGGGACGTCGGCCTCGATGGAGATCACGTCGTCGGCCCGGATGGCCTGTTGCCGGACGAGTTCGATCATGCAGTGGACAGCCGACTGGGTGTGGACCTGCGCGTTGTACTTCTTGATGGTGCTGCTGACGACCCCTTCGTATCCCTCATGCTCCCAGTCGATGTCGACTTGCATGTGCAGGAGGTTGTCGATGCCATTGGGTCCCTCGATCACGGCGAGTGGGCCCTGCACTCCGCGGCGGGCGAGGAAGAGCGCGTTGATCGCGCCGAGCGCGGACTGCGCCGACGCGAGTCCCTTCCACTGCGAGAGCGGCTTCGCCCTGATGTTGGCGAAGGAGGCGTCGCTGGAGGCAGCCATGGCGATGCCGTGAGCGATCTGGCCCTCGCTCATCCCGAGCAGCTTGCCGGCGGCCGCCGGTACGGAGAACGCGAGCTGCGCGGTGTGGTCGAAGCCGCGTGTCATGAAGTTGGCGTGGTCGACGAATCTCGATTGGACCGTGTACGCGAGTGCGACGCCGAGCATGAGATCCCGCCCGCTGGCGCCCGCGTATTCGGCGGCAGTGAGGACGCTGCCGAAGTTGTCCGCGGTGTGGCACGTCTCCGTCGGGGCGAGGAAGTTGTCCATGAAGTCGACGTAGCGCACGAGGGCGGTGTGCCAGAACGCGGCGTAGACCGGATTCGAGCTTCCTCCCGCGATCAGCGAGCACGGACCGGTCCCGGCGAAGTCCTGCACCTGCGCGTGGCAGGCGTTGACCGGTGGGGCGCCGAGCGCCGCCAGGGAGCAGGCCAGGCAATCCAGGACGTGGACGGGCAACTGACGGACCGATTCCGGCGACAAGTCACCGAACTGCGCGCGAGACGCGTACGCCGCGAGCCGCTGGACCTGCGTGGGGTGGTCGTGCGACATACCACCGTCCGAGCCGGAGTCGTGGTTGGCGTTGTCAGCCATGGTACGTCCTCTCTCCGCACCACGACTCTAGGCCAGCCCAACCGTCGCTGATTAGAGCACCGGGCGTCCCAGGGCCGATCTTGCAAGCTCGACGAGGTCCCTATCGCTTGCGCGGGGATGTGCGCGATCATGGAGAGGGTGGTCGCCATCTCCGGCCCGGTGACAGCTGGCAGCATCATCGAGCCGGCCGCCGTGCCGGTCGACCTGCCCGCGAGCGGCTACGTGGAGCGGGAGTTCTTCGCGTCAGGAACAGCCAGCGCCTATGACGCGGCGGGCGAGGCGGGCAGCGATGGTCAGTGGACGGCCAAGGCCAGTGGTACTGCCCCGTTCCGCACCAGGGTAGTGGTACGCCACCCGACCGACCGGGCCCGGTTCAGCGGCACCCTGCTGCTGGAGTGGTTGAACGTGTCCGCCGGATACGACGACGCCCCGGACTGGTCGTTCTTGCACGAGGAGATCCTCCGGCAGGGACACGCCTACGCCGCGGTATCGGCTCAGGCGCGCGGCGTGCTGGGCGGCAAGAGCCAGCCCGGTTTCCCGCTTCCACCGTCTCCAGGGCTGCGGGCATCGGATCCGGTCAGATACGGCACTCTTGCCCACCCAGGCGACCAGTACGCCTTCGACATCTTCGGCCAGATCGGGGCGGCGCTGAAGGCATCGAGTCCGGCGCTCGGCGGGCTGGTTCCGGAGCTGGTTCTGGCGCTGGGGGACTCGCAGTCCGCCACCTACCTGACGAGCTACATCAACGCGGTGCAGCCGTTGTCGGCAGCCTTCGACGGTTTCTTCGTCCACAGCCGGAGTGCCACCGCCGGTCCATTGTCCGGTGCGGGCTTCGATCCGGCGGCCGCCACCGTTGGCGTGCACATCCGCGATGACAACCGCACGCCGGTTTTGATCCTGGAGTCGGAGGGCGACATCGTGTCACCCCTCTCGTTCGGGCTAGCTCGCCAGCCCGACTCCGACGGGCTCCGACTGTGGGAAGCCGCCGGCACGGCGCACGCGGACGCGTACGTCATCGGAGCGATGGGTGGGTCCTTCGGCTGGCGGATCAACGAGGGTCCGCATCGTTTCGTCGCCCATGCTGCGTTGCAGGCGCTGCACCGCTGGGTCAGCGGAGGGACGCCGCCACCGCGGGCGGAACGGATCGAACTGGCCTCGCAGCGGCCGCTGATGATCGCACGAGACCAGCACGGCATCGCGCTCGGCGGAGTGCGCACACCCGCGGTGGACGTGCCGGTTGCCTCGCTCAGCGGCGAGGGTCCGCCGGGAGCGACCGGCCCTGGCTGGCTGGTCGGCTCGACCACGCCACTGGACGACGCGACGCTGCTGCGGCTGTATGGCGACAAGTCCGGTTACGTCGGCGCCTACACCCGCTCGCTCGACGCGGCGATCACGGATGGCTTCCTGCTGCGCGCGGACCGGGCCGAGTTGCTCGCCGAGGCAACGGCCTTCTCCTTCCCGGCCCCGTCTCACCCGTGACGACGAGGGAAGACTGGCCATTTCCCTGGCGATGCTGGTCTGTCGCTGAGTCCACTCCGCCGGAAGCGACCCGCGCAGGAAGCAACGGCCAGCGGTAGCTGTGTCAGGGAGTTCGCTCGATGAGCTCTCGCCTGCGTCGTCGTCGATGTTCCGTGTCAACGACGACGAGGGGTGGATGATGGGCAGGCTGATCGTGACCGAGTTCATGACGCCGGACGGCGTCGCCGAGGTCGAGGAGCGCCACGACGAGGTCCACGTCATCGGCAGCCTCGATCTCGTACAGACCCTGTGACGCGAGGGCCTCGTGGATCGTCTCGACCTGCGGGTCTACCCGGTCGTGCTCGGCGCCGGGACGAAGGTCTTCGATGAGGTGCCGTTCCGACCGCACTCCGGCTGATCCGCACCGGAGTCTTCGCTGGCGGAGCCATCCACCTCGAGTACGAGACCACCGGAGCTCCGACGTTCCGCAACATGGCGACCGGCGAATGACGAAACCGTCGCGCCTCGACCGGGCAACGCCTCACAGCACCCAGGTGCCGCGAACCGCCAGCGCCGTTCCGGGACGCCGCGCAGGTGGATGCTCGCCGCGCGTGTGGGGGCGTCAACCGTGGTGGGTAGCCCTGCGACCACGTTGGCGTCGTGCGGTGTTCGGGAGGACATCAGTGACGAGCAGTGCGCAGATCTCGGCCCGGCCATCTTCAGCGATGCGGACGAGCATCAACT
>JAODBQ010000298.1 GCA_025464045.1 Ilumatobacteraceae bacterium | reverse complement strand
TCTCGCTGATCCGAGCGATCGCGTTGGCGATCGGCGAGCTGCCGACCACGACCACCAGCGGCGCCGGAACGACAGGTTCGAGGAAGATCTCCAACGTGCCACCGGACAGGCACGGGTTGTTCACCGTGAGCTTGCCGTGCGACGACGGCTCCGGCGTCGGGGTGATCCGCAGCAGCAACGACTCCTGCGAGTCGAGCAACGCCATCGCCTGGGCGCGCACGGTGGACTCGGCGCAGGTACCACCGACGAAGCCCTCGATGGTCCC
Organism: Ilumatobacteraceae bacterium; assembly: GCA_025464045.1. GTDB lineage: Bacteria > Actinomycetota > Acidimicrobiia > Acidimicrobiales > Ilumatobacteraceae > JAODBQ01. Next base: position 7,471 of record JAODBQ010000298.1, on the reverse strand, counting down.
GTCCGCGAGCACCAGGGCCTCGTCACCCGGCTTGGCCGATGTCGGACGCTCCGCCAGCACGACACGTGCGTGCACGAACGGCACCCGCGAGCGCTCGAGCTCGGCCGCGCGCGTGGTGAGCTCGTTGCGCAGGTTCGGCGACGTCATCTCGCTTCCCCACTCATTCGATCGCCAGGTCGGGACGATCGAGCGGGTTGCCCTGGATCGCCCGCCACACGACGGCCGGCGTCAGCGGCATCTCCGCATGGCGGATCTGCAGCGCATCGAGCACAGCGTTGACGATCGCCGCCGGCGAACCGACGGTGGCCGACTCGCCGACGCCCTTGGCACCGATCGGGTGGTGCGGCGACGGGGTCACCGTCTCGCCGAGCTCCCAGCTCGGGCACTCCATCGACGTCGGCAGGAGATAGTCCATGAACGAGCCGCCGAGGTGGTTGCCGTTCTCGTCGAATGCCATCACCTCCATCAACGCCATGCCGACGCCGTCGGCAAGACCGCCGTGCACCTGACCCTCGACGATCATCGGGTTGATCCGCGGGCCGCAGTCGTCGACCGCGATGAAGCGGCGGACCTTGACGTGGCCGGTGCCCATGTCGACGTCGACGACGGCGATGTACGCGCCGAACGGATACGTCAGGTTCGGCGGGTCGTAGACCACCGACGCGTCGAGATGGCCCTCGACGCCCTCGGGCAGCTCGAGGGTGCCGTGCGCCGCGAACGCGGACTCCTGGATCGTCTGGCCCTTGTCGTGGTCGCCCTTCACGAACCAGCGTCCGTGCTCCCATTCGAGGTCGTCGACGGAGCACTCCAATGCCGCAGCGGCGATGATCTTCGCCTTGTCCTTGATCCGTCTGGCGACGACCGCGGCCGCAGCACCGGACACCGGCGTCGACCTCGACCCGTAGGTGCCGAGACCGAACGGCGTGTTGTCCGTGTCGCCGTGGATGACCTCGATGTCCTCGGGCGGAATGCCGAGCTCGTGGGACACGATCTGGGCGAACGTGGTCTCGTGGCCCTGCCCCTGCGACTGCACGGAGATGCGCAGCTGGGCCTTGCCGGTCGGGTGGATGCGCAACTCGCAGCCGTCGGCCATGCCGAGGCCGAGGATGTCCATGTGCTTGCGCGGCCCGGCGCCGACGCCCTCGGTGAAGAACGAGATGCCGATGCCCATCGTCTCGCCAGCGGCCCGTTTCTCCGCCTGTTCGCGGCGCAGCTCGTCGTAGCCGGCGATGCGCATCGCTTCCTTCAGCGCCCGTGGGTAGTCACCGGAGTCGTACTCCCAGCCGGTCGGCGTGGTGTACGGGAATTGCTCAGGACGCAACAGGTTCTTCATCCGCAGTTCGGCAGGGTCCATCTTCAGCTCGAACGCCAGGCAGTCGACCATCCGCTCGACGAGGAACGCGGCCTCGGTGATGCGGAACGAGCACGCGTACGCAACGCCGCCGGGCGCCTTGTTCGTGTACACCGCACGCACGTTGCAGTGGGCGACCGGGTAGTCGTAGGAACCGGTGAAGAGGTGGAAGAAGCCGGCCGGGTACTTCGTCGGCTGGGCAACACCGTTGAACGCGCCGTGGTCGGCCAGCACGTCGACGCGCAGCCCGAGCATCTTGCCGTCCTTCGTCGCGGCGATCTCGCCGGTCATGTGGTAGTCGCGGGCGAACGACGTCGACATCAGGTTCTCGCTGCGGTCCTCCATCCACTTCACCGGCTTGCCGGTGAGGATCGAGCCGACCACCGCGCAGACGTAGCCGGGGTAGATCCCGACCTTGTTGCCAAAGCCGCCACCGATGTCGGGCGAGATGATCCGGATCTTGTGCTCGGGGAGCCCGGCGACGAGCGCGTAGAGCGTGCGGTGGGCGTGCGGGGCCTGGGTGGTGGTCCACACCGTGAGCTGTCCCGTGACCTTGTCCATGCTCGCCACCGAGCCGCACGTCTCCAACGGCGCGGGATGCACACGGGGATAGATCATCGACTGCTTGACAACGACCTCGGCGTTGGCGAACACCTCGTCACACTTCGCCTTGTCACCTGCCTCCCAGTCGTAGATCTTGTTGTCGGTCCGGCCGTCGAGGTCGTCACGGATGATCGGCGCGTCCGCGTCGAGCGCATGGCGCGCGTCGAACACGGTCGGCAGTGGTTCGTACTCGACCTCGATCAGCTCCAGGGCGTCCCGGGCGGAGTACCGGTCCTCGGCGACGACGAAGGCGACCTCCTGGCCCTGGAAGCGAACCTTGTCGGTGCACAGCACGGATTGGACGTCGTACGACAGCGTCGGCATCCAGGCCAGCTTCAGCGTCTCCAGGATCTTGCCGGTGATGACGGCCTTCACCTTCGGGTGCGCCTCCGCCGCCGAGGTGTCGATCGAGACGATGCGGGCGTGTGCGTACGGGCTGCGCAGGATCGCGCCGTGCAGCATGCCGGGCAGGTTGACGTCGTCGACGTAGTTGCCCTGGCCGCGCAGGAACCGGGCGTCCTCCTTGCGGATCATCCGCCCGAAGCCCATCGGGTTTCCCGCCGGCGAGAGCGGTGCCTCCTCGGTGACGGTCATGCCGACGCTCCCTCTGGCTGGTTGGCGGTGGCATCGGCCTCGTGGTTCGCCGCCCAGCGGACGGCGCGGACGATGTTCTCGTAGCCGGTGCAGCGGCAGATGTTGCCACTGATGCACTCGCGGATGGTGGCCTCGTCGGGGTCGGGGTTCTTGTCGAGCAGCCAGCGCGCCGTCATCATCATCCCCGGCGTGCAGAAGCCACACTGCAGGCCGTGCTCCAGCATGAAGCCCTCCTGGACCGGGTCGAGCCCGGTGCCCGGATCGAGGTCCTCGACCGTGCGCACGTCGTGGCCGCCGGCCATCACCGCGAGGGTTGTGCAGCTCTTCACCGGTTGCTGGTCGATCCACACCGTGCACGCACCGCAGTTCGAGGTGTCGCAGCCCCAGTGCGTGCCGGTGAGGCGCAGCTCATCGCGCAGGAAGTGGACGAGCAGCAGCCGCGGCTCGACGTCGCGCGTGACCTCGTCGCCGTTGACGTTCATCGTGACATCCATCAGACCTTCTCTCCTCTGGCGCGTGCAGCGGATCGGGTCAGGGCGCGGGTGACGAGCTCGCGGGCGAGGTGGCGCTTGTAGTCGACCGGGCCGCGTTGGTCGGCCTGCGGGTCGGCAGCGTCGTGACAGATCTGGCCAGCGGCCGCGATGTTGTCGGCGGTCGCCTGCTTGCCGCGCAGGAAGTCCTCCGCTGCGCCACAGGCGAAGTGCTCGACGCCCACCGCGGTGAGGCCGATGCCGCAATCGGCGACGGTGTCGCCGTCGAGCCGGACGAACGTGCCGGCCGCGGCGATGGCCCAGTCGCCGGCGCGGCGCTCGACCTTTTCGTAGGCACTGCCGGAGCCGGGCCGGATCGGGAAGCGGATCTCGACCAGCATCTCCGCCGGCCCGACCAACGTCTGGTAGGGCCCGTCGTGGAAGTCCCGGGCGGCAACGGTGCGCGTGCCGGACGACGAGCGGATCACCATCGTCGCCCGCAACGCCGCACCGACGGCGGACAGGTCTTCGCTCGGGTCGGCCTGGCAGAACGAGCCGCCGATCGTCCCGCGGTTGCGTACGATCGGGTCGGCGATCACCTTCTCCGCCTCGCGGAAGATGCTGTAGTGCTCGGCGAGCAGCGCCGAGTCGAGGATCGACACGTGCCGCGTCATCGCTCCGACCGCGATCTCACCGCTGTCGATCTTGATGTAGTCCAGGTCCGACAGGTCGTTGATGTCGATCAACATCTCCGGACGGGCGAGGCGCAGCTTCATCATCGGCAGCAGGCTGTGCCCGCCGGCGATGACCCTGGCCTCGGGTCCATGACGTTCGAGCAGTGCGAGCGCGTGATCCACGCTCGTGGCCCGTTCGTACTCGAACGGCGCGGGTACTTGCATGTGACCCCCTCGGTCGGATGAGCCCGACGGTCGCGGCGCGGCCGCGTCCCCGTGACTCGGGGACACTGTGCGCTGCCCTCGGGCGGTCGTAAAGGCCCGCCTAAGGGATCGCTTAGCCGCGATCCAGCGCCGTCCGAGCGGGCGCAGGACACGGTGTCATGCTTGCGGGCGTGACGCTCACGCAACTCGAGGCGTTCGTCCTGGTCGCCCGCCTCGGCTCTGTGAAGGCGGCCGCCCAGGCCCTGAACGTCAGCGAGCCGGCGGTGTCAGGAGCACTCGCCGCGCTGCGCCAGCACCTCGGTGACCCGCTCGTGACGCGCACCTCGGCCGGCATGACGCTGACCGGTGGCGGCCAACGGCTGGTCGGCATCGCGTCGCGGATGATCAACCTCGCCGCCGAGGCCGAGGTCGTCGTCCGCCAGGAGGCCGGCGCCCCGGAGCGGTTACGCGTCGTCGCCACCAGCACCGCCGCCGAGTTCGCCGTGCCGCCGTTGCTCGATGCTCTCAGCGCGCGGGTCGGGCAGATCGAATCGAGCGTCGGGGTGGCGACGACGAGCGAGATGGCTGCGCTCCTGCAGGAGCGTCTGGCCGACGTCGCGATCGGGCCCAAGCTCACCGGGGAGAACGCGGCCGGGCTGTTGAGCGAACCGATGTTCCGGTATCGCCTCGTGGTGGTCGCCGCGCCGACACATCGACTTGCGCGCGCACGTGGCATCAACTTCCGTGATCTGGCGCACGACGATTGGTTCGTCGACCCGGCGGGTGCCGATTCGTCCGCCGAGGTCGGAGCCCTGCTCGAGCGGCTGCGGGTCCCGGCGACGAGGATCCGGGTGTTCCCGAGTCAGACGGCAGCGCTCGCCGCGGCAGCCGATGGCGATGGCGTCGCGCCGGCCATCAGCCACCTGGTGCAACGCGACATCGACCACGGCCGGCTCGTCGCGCTCGATGTGACGGGGACGCCGATCGATCTGCTGTGGTACGTCTCGATGCTCGCCGGTGCCCGCCGGGTCCCTTCGGCAACTGCGCTGCGGCGCTTCCTGTCGACGCCGGAAGCGATGCAGGCGATGCACCGCAGCGACGGCGGCATCCCAGCCAGCCGCTTCCGCCCACCGGTCTACGTCACGATCTGGAGCTGACGCTCGGGTTCGAGCCGGCCCACGCCACGGTCACGGTTTCGTCCTGACTCCCGGGGTCGAGCACGGCGAGCTGCGCCGCGATCTCGCCATCGCGCTCGGGGCCGAGGCACAGGCGTCGCCGCACGAACTCGACATAACCGGCATCCTCCAAGCTCGGCTTGCGCGGTGGGCGACTCGCGTACTCGACGTCGGGTTGCAGACCGAGTGACTCGACGATCTCGACGAAGAGATCGGCCGATGGTCCATGCGGTCGGTCGAGCCTCCAGAAGTGCTGCCACAGCGGCGCGAACGTGGATATCGGGTGGCGGCCGGAGAGCTCGACGACCACGCGTCGATCGGCGTGGTTCGTCAGCGCCAGCACGAACTCGTCGATGTCCGCCACGTTGTACAGGACGTGATGGCACACGGCGACATCGGCGCGTTCGACCGACGACGCCACCTCCGGCCACCGGCCGAGCACCTCGCGATGCGGCAGGCCGGAGCGTTCGAACGCCGCAGCGAAGTTGGCGAGCATCGACGCCTGCTCGTCGACGCCGGTGACGTACGTCGCCACCGCAGCCAGAGGAACACTCGACCGGCCGCCGCCACAGCCCACATCGAGAACACTCCCCCCGTCGCCCAGCGCGCGCCGCGCAATTCGATGTGACGGCGAGTCCGCCAGTTCGTCGGTCCGGTCCGCGGCGAAGATCCGCGTCGGATAGCCCCACGGCGACGCGGGAGCCTGGGCCAGGATCTCGGTCGGGATCGCCCACGCATCGAGCGCGTCCCGCCAGCGCTGCAACGGCCCGACCGCGCCTGTCATCGGTGCCGGCTCAACGCCCGGAGTCGAGGAGCTCGATCACCTCCACAGCATCGCGCCGGTGGGCGCGACCGTTCGAGACCCCACGCGCACGCAGCAACGCCCCCAGCGACATCGGCGGCCGCGCAACCGTCGCCGAAGCTCGTCGCGCTGCGTCGCGAGCTCCTCGCTCCGTCCGCCGCCGTCTCGTGATCGCTACGGCTTGAGCAGGACCCGACCGAAGGCCTTGCGGTCTTCGATGTAGCGATGAGCCTGCTCGGCTTCGGCGAGCGGGAAGACGGTGTCGATCGCGACGCGCAGCTCGCCGGAGGCGACCCGTGCGAGCAACGACTCGATCATCGCCCGCACCCGCTTGGGGTCGATGCCCATCTCGGCGCCGAGGAACACGCCGGTGAGCGACGCGTTCTTCTGCATGATCGGCCACACCTCGGGCGGGCGTTGCTCGCGCCCGGCCTGGCCGACCCAGCTCACCCGCCCGCGGTAGGCGAGCGAGGCGATGCTGGTCTCCAACGTGCGCCCGCCGACCGAGTCGACGACCAGGTCGACGCCGCGACCATCGGTGAGCCGCATCACCTCGCGGGCCACGTCGGCAGTGACGTAGTTGATGCCCTCGTCCATGCCGTACTCGTGCAGCCGGGCGAGGCGCTCGTCGCTCGATGCGGTGGCGAACACCTTCGTCGCGCCTGCCGCCTTGGCGAGTTGGATCGCGGCGAGGCCGACACCGCTCGCGCCCGCCTGGATCAGGACCGTCTCGCCGGCGCGCAGGTGACCGAACTCGAACAGGCAGTCGTCCGCCGTCCCGAACTCGATCGGCACCGCGGCCGCCTGATCGATCGCCAGGCCGTCCGGGATCGCGTACACCGAGCCCGCGGGCACGCTGGCGATCTCGGCATGGCTCCCGGCGCCCATCGTCGCCACCACGGGTTGCCCGACGGTGAAGTCGGTGACCCCGTCGCCGAGCGCGCGCACGGTGCCCGCAGCCTGGTACCCGACGATGTGCGGGGTGGACGTGAGGACGCCACCCTGGCGGTGCAGCAGGTCGCCACCCTGGATCGACACCGCCTGGACGTCGATCAGCAACCCACCGCGCCGGAGCTCGGGGTCGGGGACCTCGTCGTAGCGGAAGACGTCGGGACCGCCGGTGTGGTCGTAGCAAGCAGCGCGCATCGCGCCGACCCTATGCCTGCGGCTCGCCTGACGACGGGGCCGGGTCGACGTCCAGTGCCACGGCGCCGCCGCTGGCTGACGCGGTGCCGTCGCTCCGTGTCGACGGCGCGGTCGCCGACTCCGTGGCGGCACGACGCACCTTGGCCAGCAGGTCGAACAGCACCTCTGCCTCCCGTGCAGTGAGCGCGGCGAGCCCGAAGCAGTTCGACGCGGCGCCACGCGACGACTCCTCCATCGCCGAGCGGCCGGAGGCGGTGATGCGCGCCAGCGTCTGGCGGCGATCCGTCGGGTGCGCCACGCGTTCGACGTAGCCGAGGCGCTCCAGCGTGTCGACGGTGGCGGTGATGCTCGTCGGGTGGACCATCAGTCGCTGCCCGAGCTTGCCCAGCGAGAGCTGACCCTCGTGGCTGAAGAACAGCACGGCGAGGGCCTCGTGCCGGGTGGTGGTCAAG
>JAODBQ010000291.1 GCA_025464045.1 Ilumatobacteraceae bacterium | reverse complement strand
GACGAGCCCCTCGATCTGGCCGCGCTCCATCGCAGGATGTCGGTGCAGAACCGTCGACGCGTCGTGGTCAGGGTCGGCGTCGCCGGTGCCGGCGTCGCCGCCGTCGTCGGCGGGTTGTTGGTGATCGGCGACGCTCGTCCGGGTCCGGTCGTGAGCGGGCTGCCCGCCGCTGGTCCCGTCGCGTCGACGCCGTCACCGGTCGAGCCGGCAGCGCTGCCCGACTGCGGCGACCTGCTCACCCAAGTGCGAACGGCGGTCTCCACAGCGAAGACGGTCCTCGAAGACGTCCCGTCAGACCGATCGGCGTCCGCGGGCGAGGTGTCGGGCGTCGGCTTCAAGGGGATCGTGACGATCCTGACGATCGACGGACCACGTCTCACGTTCCGCAGCGACGAGCCGAAGCTCGCGCCGCCCACTGCGGGCCTCGGCACGCTGGACGCAGACACCGTCTGGGTCGACGGCCCGACACCGCTCGAGCCGCCACCGACGCTGCAGGTCGGCGAGCAGCTGGGTCTGGCCACGAGCCGGGCCGGCGACGGTGTCGACCACGTCGTCTTCATCGACGTCAGCGCCGCCGTCCGCGTCGACGAGAAGCCCGCAGCGGACAAGACGCCAACGGCATCGTCCGAGAGCTCGAGCACCCGTCCGGACCGATCAGCGACGCCCGACACGATCGTCGAGCCCGGCGCGGACCTGCCGTCCGGCCCGACCGAGAAGGCGCTGGGAACGATCGCTGCGCTGGACGCGACCTCGATCACCGTCACCCTCGACGATCAGTCGGGCCAGACGAGGACCTTCGCGATCGACCTCGCCACCACGAGGTTCGACGTGGGAGACACGCCGTGCGTGCCGGGTTCGTTGGACGCCGGCGCGCAGCTCGGCGTCGCGTTCCACTTCGACGACGCCGGCAACCTCATCGCTGACAACGTGATGCTCGTGCCGTGAGCTCGTCGTCCGGCGTCCGTCAGTAGCCGGTCTGGCGACGCTGCCTGGCGATGTCCTGCGTGACCTCCCGGAACGAGGTGGCCAGCGACGTCGGCACGTCGATCACGAACGGTCGTGTCGCGTCGGGGAACGACTTGAGCGCGTCACGCAGGTCGCTCGTGCTCTCGACGCGCACGGCGTCGCAGCCGAGCGAGCGGGCGATGGCGGCGTGGTCGAACGGGTCGAAGCCGGCCGCGACCGCCTTCTCGCCCATGCCGTGCAACACCCAACCGAGTGCGCCGTTGTTGAGCACCAGCACACCGATCGGGAGGTGCTCCTGCACGGCGGTCATCAATGCGTGCATCGACATCGCGAATCCGCCGTCGCCGCAGACGGCCAGTGCGGGCCGGTCGGGGTGGGCGAGCTTGGCGGCCATTGCCGCTGGGACGGCGTACCCCATGCCGCCGCCTGCGGCGGGCTGCAGGTAGCGCCCGGGGGTCTTGGAGCGGTACCAGTGCATCATGAACAGCCGGTTCTCGCCGGCGTCGCAGCAGATGGTCGCGTCGTCGGGGAACACCTCGTGGAGGATGCTGATCGTTCGTTGCGGGGCGAGCGGCATCGCGTCGTCGCGGAACTCGGGTGCGGCCAGCTCGTCGACTCGGCCCAGCGCCTCGGCCGCTCGCGCCGCACCGGTGGCGGCCCCCGCGCGTCGACCCACGGCCGCCGCGTCGCGGAGCCGATCGAGAGCGATCTGGGCGTCGGCGACCAGCACGTGGTCGGCGGGGAACGTCCATGCGGCGTTGAGCGGTTCGATGTCGATCTGGATCAGCGTCTGACGGTTGGGGTCGAGCAGGTCGGGGTGCTCGTCGGCGGTGTCGTGCGGACCGAGCTTGGTCCCCACCGCGAGCACCACGTCGGCGCCGCCGACGAGCTCGTTGGCGCTCGGCCAACCGAAGCTGCCCATCACGCCACCGGCGAGTGGATCGGTCTCGTCGTAGACGCCCTTGCCGCTGGCGGTGGTGACGACGGGGACATCGAGGTGCCGGGCGAGTGCGGCCAGTGCACCGCAGGCCTGCCCGACGCGCACGCCGTTGCCGGCGATGATGATCGGGCGTGTCGCCGCGTCGAGTGCCGCGGCGGCAGCGCGCAGGGCGTTCGTGTCGACGGCGTCGGACCGGCGCGGCAGGTACGCGGCGGTCGGGTAGATGCGCGGCTTGGACTCGGGCCCGACCCGGCCGCGCAGCGCCGCGCTGTGGAAGATGACCGCGACGGGTCCCGGTTCGCCAGTGAGGGCGTGCTTGATCGCGAGCTGGGTGTGCTGCACCGCCTGAGCCGGGTCGTGGCTGACCATCACCCGCTTGGTCACCCCGCCGAGCGCACCGGGCGCGTCCCAGTTGCCGTAGTCCGCCGTCCCGCTCTGGTACGGCGCGTGGTGCGACAGTGCGCCGCCGTCGCTCATCTCGGTGAGGATGACGATCGGCGAGCAGCCCAGCAGCGCCTCGAGGAAGCCCTGCCCGGCGTTGCCGGCGATCCACTCTCCCTGGCCCATCACGACGAGCGGCCGGCCGGTGAGGCGCCCATAGGCCTCCGCCATCGTCGAGCCGATCGATTCCTCGCGGACCTGGATCGTGCGGATCGTCGGGTGCTCGTGCAGCGCGGAGAAGATCGAACCCGTGTACCCGCCGGGCATGCCGAGCACGAACTCGACGCCGGCCTCGGCCAGGACGTCGACGATGGCGTCGGCGACGCGACGCTCCTCCTGCAGCGATGAGGTGGTCATGGCGTTCCCTTCGTAGGGCTAGTGCAGGCGACCCTAGTGTTCGCTGCCGATGAGCCTCCAGGGGAAGTGTGCGCTGGTGACCGGCGGCGGGCGGGGACTCGGGCGTGCCTACGCGCTGCGGCTGGCGGCCATGGGCGCCGATGTGGCGGTGCTCGACCTCGACGTCCGGTCCTATCGCGACTTCGAGGGTGAGGCAGCGCAGATGACCGCCGACTCCACGGCGCGGGAGGTCGAGGCGCTCGGCCGCCGTTCGATCGAGATCGCCGCCGACGTCGGCGACTTCGATGCGGTGCAGGCGGCCGTCGACCAGATCGTGGCGGCGTGGGGACGTCTCGACATCGCGGTCTGCAACGCGGGCGGCGGTCTCGGCACGCCGGCGGAGTCGAAGGCCTCGACGATGGACCTTGCGCAGTTCGACGCGGTGCTGCGGCGCAACCTGTACGGAACGGTGCACACCTGCACCGCCGTCGCGCCGACGATGAAGGGGCAGGGCTCGGGCAAGATCATCACGGTGTCGAGCCAGGCGGGCAGGCGTGCCAACGGCGACGGTGGCTATGCCCACTACGGCACGGCGAAGGCGGCGATCATCATGTACTCCAAGTACCTCGCCCAGGACCTCGGGCCGCACGGCATCCAGGTGAACTGCATCGCGCCCGGTTACATCGGCACCGGTCGGCTGATGCCGATGTTCGAGCGCACCGGCACCGAACGCCTCGCCCGCACCGTCGCGGCGCGCCGCATCGGCGTTCCCGACGACTGCGCACGGGTCGTCGGCTTCCTCGCCGGACCCGAATCGGACTACGTCACCGGCACGGTGATCCCGATCGACGGCGGCAGCACCACCTGAGCGTCCGCACCCGCGAGGCCGCGCCCGGTCGAGCGCCTGCGCGTGGAGGCGTTGCTCGTCATCCGCTCCGGCGACCGGCGGCAGCGCGCTGGCGGGCGAGGCCGTAGCGGCGGCTGCACTGTTGGGCGAAGTGCAGTCCTCGCAGGCTGGCCGCCATCGGGATGCTGGCGACGTAGCTGCCGAAGGTGTGGGCGCGCCGCTTCTCGTCGAACAGCTGCCGCGAGAAGCTGCGCCGCGCGGGCGGCTCGGCGGCGGGTGCGTTCCGGTACATCTCGAGCAGCTCGGTGAGCGGCATCTCGTCCTTGTTCGCGCGGTCGAACGCGTTGAACATCTTCTGATACGGCGTGGTGTGCCTGCGCATCATCTGTGCTTTGCGCACACCCCCGGCAGCGAGGCGTGAACGGCGGATCACAGTGGAACCGCCTGCAGCTCTCCAGGACAGCGCGACACGGTCCGTGTCGGTGTCCTGGGTGCGGTGGATGATGTCGCCGCGCATCAGCAACAGATCGCCGACGGCGAGCTCCGGAGTGCATGCCAGCTGTTCCAAGTCGGCGTTGATGACGCGCATCCCGCCGCGTTCATCGTTGGTCGCGAGCCACCGCCCGGCAACGGGGTGGAAGTGCCCTGCGCCGTTGCGCACCAGGAAGTCGTGCGCACGCGGGGCTTCTCGCTTCAGCACGTCGAAGGGGATGAGGCTCACGTTCGACTTCGCCGGGTCGGGCTTGATGATCGGCATGTAGAAGTTGACGTAGTCGAAGTGGTTCTGGACGATGTAGAAGCTCTCGTGGTCCTGGTGCCAGGGGAACTTGACGCCGGCCTTGGTGCCGACGGCGAAGTAGACCGAGGTGTCCGGCACGTAGACGTCCGCGCGCACCGTCGTCTGCTCGTTCACCTGTCGCAGCACGTCGTCGAAGCGCGGCGTGATGCGGGTGATCACGTCCGAGCTCGGTGTCTTCGAGTTGAAGTTGAGGTTGTCGTCGAGCGTCAGCAGCGCGTGGTCGTCGCGCAGCAGTTGGACTTCGTCGGACGTGAGGAACCCACGCACCACGACGAACCCTCGGGTCTCCAGATCGTGCAACGACTCGATGTCCATCGATCTCCGCCTTCATCGCGCCCGTCCGCCGCGCGCTGAGAGTGGCAGGTTAGCTACTCAGCGAACGCGCCGTCCGCGCGGCAGCACGATCGCGCCGGCGCATCACCCGAGGACCCCGCGCGCTTGCAGTGCTCGAACGACTACCGTACGTGCCGATACGAGGCGGTGGGCGAGATGGCACGTCAGGCGGAGACTTCGTTCGCGTCGAGCGAGCAGCGCGTGGGCGCAGGCGGTCGACGCCTCGCGTACATCGACGGGATGCGCGGGGTGAGCGCCGCCTACGTCGTGCTCTTCCACATGTACCAGTTCGCCAACGCACGGTTCGCGGGCACCCCACCGACGTGGTGGAAGGCCTCCACCGTCTTCAACTACGGCGATTGCGGTGTCGCCGTGTTCATCGTCGTGTCGGGCTACTGCCTGATGCTGCCGGTCGTCGCGAACGAAGGCCTGGAACTGAAGGGTGGACGGAGGCGGTTCGCGCTGCGGCGGCTGCGCCGACTCGGCCCCGGGTACGTCGCCGCACTGGTCGGCAGCAGCATCCTCATCCTGCTCGTCCCCTCGCTGCGCCATCGCTCCGGCACCACGTGGGACGCGTCGCTCCCCGCGTTCGGCGTCGGGACCATCGTCGCCCACGTGCTGCTCGTCTACAACTGGAGCCGGACGTGGCGCTACGAGATCGACACGCCGATGTGGACCGTGGCCCTCGAGGTGCAGATCTACGCGGTCTTCGTCTTCGGCTTGCTCCCGCTGTGGCGGCGGACGATCGGCCGTCGACCGAACGTCGTCGTCGTCGGCGCGTGTGCGCTCGTCACCGTGGTGCTGATGGCCGTCGGCTTGAGCTGGGCGCAGCCGTGGATGCTCCTGCTGTTCGCGCTCGGGATGTGTGCGGCCGAGGCGTCAGCGCGGCCTGTCGGGTGGATGCGCGGCCACGTCGATCTCCTGGTGCTCGCCGCGCTGGCCGCCACCGTCGTCACGTTCTCGCTCGAGCGGCGGTTCCTCCACAGCTACGACAGCGTCGTGTTCGTGCGCGAGGTGGTGGTCGGCATCGCCGCGGCGCTGCTGCTCCTCGCCCTGCGCCAGGCGTCCCCGGCCGATGGACGGCTCACCCTCCGGATCGGTGCCGCCCTCTCGACCCGCCCGCTGACCTGGCTCGGCGAGATCTCCTACAGCCTCTACCTCGTTCACTTCCCGATCATCGGTGCGATCGCGCTGACGTGGGTCTACGGCGGCAGGTTCGGCGTCCCCGAGAACTTCGCGTTGATCGTCGTCGTCGGCGGCGCGGTCAGCCTGGCTGGCGCCGCCGCCTTCCACCGGCTGTTCGAACGGTCCTACCTGTCACCGCGGCAGTCGGCCATCGCCGGCACGTGAGGACCCACGTGTGCGACGTGGGAAGCGTCCACTGAAGGTCCGGGGACCGAATCGGACGACGATGTCAGCGACACCGAACACCCGAGCATCGACCCTCAGGAGGCGCCCCGTGCCTGAACAACCATCCGTCGCACAGCAGCTCATCGGAGACTTCGCGCCGAAGCTCGTCGAGCTCACCGACGACGTCCTGTTCGGCGACGTCTGGGAACGACCCGGACTGTCCAAGCGGGATCGCAGCCTGATCACCGTCGCCACGCTCGTCGCCCTCTCCCGCACCGAACAGCTCCCCGGCCACCTGCGCCGCGCCATCGACAACGGCCTCACCCAGGACGAGCTCATCGAGGTGATCACCCACCTCGCGTTCTACGCCGGATGGCCGACCGCGATGACCGCCATCACCATCGCCAAGAAGCTGTTCGAACCAGCCGAGGACTGAACGACTCGGGGTCACACGATCGCGGTGCCCCGTACCGGCGGCGGTGCAGCCTCACGTGAGGCTGGTCGCGGCCCGCGCCATCCTGCCGGCCGGGCGAACACGGTCACTCGTTGAGGGCACGCCACATCCGCAGCGCATGCACGTGCGGGGCGACCTCGTGGACCCGGATGATGTGGGCGCCTCGTGCGACCGCGGCGAGGTTGGCGGCGAGCGTTCCGGCGAGACGCCCCGACGGCTCGTCGTCGCCCGTGATCTGCCCGATGAAGCGCTTCCTGGAGACGCCGACCATGACCGGCCGGCCGAGGGCGGCGATCTCGTCGAGCCGGCGGATCAGGGCGAGGTTGTGCGCCGTCGTCTTGCCGAAGCCGATGCCGGGATCGACGATGATCTGCTCGACGCCCGCGGCCTGCGCGGTCGCGATCTGTCGTCGCAGGGCCCCGACGACGTCGGCCACGACATCGCCGTACCGTGCGAACTGCTGCATGGTCGCCGGGTCGTCGTTGGGCATGTGCATGATCACCACGGGCACGCCGGCGCGGGCCGCGAGCGACCGCATCGCCGGGTCGCGCAGGCCGGAGATGTCGTTGATGATCGAGGCACCGTGGTCCAGCGCGCGTTGGGCAACCGGGGCGTGCCGCGTGTCGACGCTGACGACGATGTGCCGCGCGACGAGCCCGTCGATCACTCGGAGCACCCGTCGTAGCTCCTCCTCGACGCCCACCGGCTCGGCGCCCGGCCGTGTCGATTCGCCGCCCACGTCGACGATCGCAGCACCCTGCGCCGCCAGCGACAGGCCGTGCGCGACCGCGAGGTCCGGATCGCGGAACCGTCCTCCGTCCGAGAACGAATCCGGCGTGACGTTGACGACGCCCATGACGATCGGTGGATCGAGACGGAGCGTCTGCGACGGCAGGTGCAGATCGAACATCAGGCTCCGTCGTCGGGTGAGGACGTCCCGGCTGCGAGGTCAGCATCCATGATCGCTGCACTGTCGCACGCCGGGCGTCCGAACGTCGGCCTGTGGGTGGATCGGGGCAGCGTGCCACACTGACGTGCGATGCGAGGGCTGTACGTCGTAGCGGCGGTCGTGATGGCGGGCGTCAGTGCGGTGTTCGTGCTGCTCGCCGAGCTCGAGCACCGCTACGGCCTGTCGACGACCGGCCTCGGTCTGATCGCCGGTTCCGCGTTCGTCTCGGCGCTGCTGACCCAGCTCGGTTTCGCCCGGTACGCCGACCGCGGTTACGGGCTCGTGCTGCTGCACACCGGCGTCGCGATGGCTGCTGTCGGGCTGCTGTGGTTCGCCGTGGCGACGAAGCTGTGGCAGCTCGTCGCGGCGCGCGCGGTGCTCGGCGCCAGCGTCGGGATGATCATCCCCGCGGCACGCCAGGCGATCGTCGTCGCCTCGTCCGGGAACCTCGGCGAGCGGCTCGGCGTGTTCTATGCCGCGTACCTCGCCGGGTTCGTCTTCGGGCCGCCCGTCGCAGGTGCGCTGACCGTCATCGGTGACGTCCGCCTGCCGTTCCTCGTCCTCGGCGTGGCCGTCGCGTTGAGCGCGTTCGCGCTGCGCGGTGTCGTCGTCGACGAGCCCGGCCGGCGCCAGGTCGTCGTCGCAGTGGCGGACCGGCGGGTGCTGCGGCGACTCGTGGTCGACCGACGGGTGATCGCGGCGATGCTGATCGTGGTCTCGTTCAGGTACTCCGTGGGTGTGTTCGAGCCGCTGTGGGCGACGTACCTGGACTCGCTCGGCGCGCCCACGCTCGTGATCACGATCTCGCTCACCGTGTTCGCGCTGCCGATGCTGGTCATCGCCAAGCAGGCCGGACGGCTCTCCGATCGCGCTGGGCCGAGGTGGACGTCGGTGCTGTCGGCGGCGGCGAGCGTCCCGCTGATGGCGATGTACGGGTTCGTCGGCCTCGTCCCGGTCGTGATGGCGATGGCGATCCCGCACGGGATCTGCGAGGCGATCCAGTCGCCCGGGACGCAGGCCGCCGTCGCCGAGGCGGCCCCGCGAGCCGACGCGGCTGCAGCGCAAGGACTCGCCGAAGCGGCCGGCTCGGCGGCAGCAGCGGTCGGCGCGTTCAGCGCGGCCCCGCTGTTCTCTGCGCTGGGCCCGGGGCCGGCGTGGCTGATCGCCGGCGTGGTGATGGCCGGTCTGATCACGACCAGCTCCGTCCTCGATCGGCCGCGCCGCCGCCTCGCCACCGTGCCGGGCGCGCCCCCGTCACCGGACGCCGACGTGCTCGCCGCCCCGACCTCGACGCCCGGTCCGTTCTGATCCAGGTCGGCGTCGCCGTTCACGGACCGGTTGCGACGATCCTGTGTTGATCCAAGACGCGGGTGACGACGGTGACGTCGTCGCCGCCCAGCCCGTCCTCCGCCGCGTGCTGCCACTCGGCGGCGAGCGCGCGCAGGACCGGGAACTGGTCGCCGTCCAGCGCGTCGAGCGCCAGGCGGGCGTCCTTCAATGCGAGCGCGAGCGCGAACTCGGCGGAGTACTCCTGGTTCGAGACGCGCCGTAGCTTGGCGTCGCCCCAACGCGACACGAGCGGACTGCCGTCGAGCGCGTCGAGGAGGATCTCGGTGGTGATCCCCAGGCGGCGCGCCAGCGCGACCGAGCTGGCGACTCCCTCCGCGGTGAACGCGAGCAGGGTGTTGTTCACGAGCTTGACGCGCGACCCGGCGCCGGTCGCGCCGACCCACACCGTGCGCGCGCTGATCGCATCGAACAGCGGTGCCACGCGCGGCCGGGCCTCGACTGGTCCCGACGCGAAGATCGTCAGCGTTCCCGCCTCCGCGGGCCCCTTGCTCCCGGACACCGGCGCGTCGATCAACGTCACGTCGGGGCGATGCTCGGCCACGAGCTGTGCGACGTGGTCGATGCGCAGACCGATCGTGCTCATCTGCACCCAGATCGCTCCCGGCGCCATCGCCGCGAGCATCCCGTGGTCGATCGCGACGGCGAGCACCGCGTCGGCGTCCGTCACCATCGTGACGACGATGTCGGCCCGCTGTACCGCGGCGGACGCGCTCTCCGCGGCCACCGCGCCGAGCTCGACCAGATCGATCGTCTGTTCCGAGGTGCGGTTCCACACCACCGTCACCAGGCCGGCGCGCCGGGCGTTGGCCGCGATCGCGTGACCCATCACCCCGAGTCCGAGCACCGCGATCGCCGGGGTGCGCTGCTCGCGGACGGTGCTCACGGCATGGCCTCGGGCGACGGTCCCCCGACGGGCACCGCATGTGCCATCACGGCGTCGATGCGCGAGCGATCCGTCGCCGAGAGCCGCAGATCGGCGGCGGCGACAGCCTCGGCGATGTGCTCGGCGTTCCTCGTGCCGACGATGGCGACGTCGACCGCCGGGTTGTCGAGCACCCACGCGACGGCGAGCTGGCTGACCGTGGCCCCGAGCCCGGCCGCGATCGACTGCAACGCGCCGACGGCCTCGAGGTTGCGCATGAACGGCTCGCCGTGGAACACCGGGCTGGCACTGCGCCAGTCTTCGGGCGCGAACGTCACGTCCTCGCGCAGCCCGCCGCTCAGGAGACCGTGCGCCAACGGCGCGTACGCGAGCACACCGATGCCCTGCTGGAGACAGAAGGGCAAGAGCTCGCGTGCCGCGTCCTGGCGGAAGAGGTGGTACGGCGGTTGCAGCGTCTCGACAGGTCGCGTGCGCGCGAACTCGGTGATCTGGTGGGCGTCGAAGTTGGACACCCCGACGTGACGGATCTTCCCGGCGGCGACGAGCTCTTCGAGCGCGCCCGCTGTCTCCGCGAACGGGACCGTCGGATCCGGCCAGTGGATCTGGTAGAGGTCGAGGTGGTCGACGCCGAGCGCGCCGAGGCTCTCGTCCACGCCCTGGCGCAGCCACGCCGGGCTCGAATCGCGGACCAGACCGTCGGCGGTGTTGCGCAGGCCGCCCTTGGTGGCGATGACCACCTCCGCACGCGCATGATCGAGGTCCTTGCGAAGCGCCTCGGCGAGCAATCGCTCCGACGCCCCGAAGCCGTACCCCTGCGCCGTGTCGAAGAGGTTGATGCCGAGCGAGCGGGCGCGCCGGATCGCGGTAACCGCCTCGTCGGCCGCGAACGACCCCCACTCACCCCCGAGCTCCCACGCACCGAACGCGATCGGCGACACCTTCAAGTCGGTCATGCCGAGCGAGACTGCTTCCACAGCGGCTCTCCTTCCGGTCCGAGTGGCAGCTCCTGCTGAGCCACTCGCTCCTGTCGAGTGTCGACCGCGACGGATCCGGTCACATCACGCGTTCGAGTAGACGCGCCCGCAGCGGGCATCGCGCCCGCCGTCACCCGGCGGTCGGCGAGGCGAGGTCGCCGGACCGTTCGACGAAGTGGCGGGTCAGCTCGACGCGCGAGTTGATGTCGAGCTTGCGGAAGATCTGCCGCAGATGGAACCCGACGGTGTGGGCCGACAGGAACATGCGCGCCGCGACCTCGCGGTTGGTGAGCCCGTCGCTCACGAGCTCCGTGACACTGGCCTCGGTCTGGGTGAGACTGCCCCAACCGAACGTCGGGCGCCGGTCGGTCGCGAGGATCGCCCGCACCTCACCCGGCTGCGCGGCCGGCAGCGACCGGAAGCGGAGCAGCGCGCCGACCAGCGCGCGGCCGTCGAGGATCGGCTCGGTCGACATCGTGCCGATCCACCCCGACGCGAGTGGCAGCTCGATCGGGACGCCCGGTCGGTCGACGATCGCGGCGGACACGACGCTCCAGAGCAGGGTGCGATCGGTCGTCTCGAGCAGCTTGAGCGCCGGCGCGTTCGTGTACATCACGCGCTCGTTGAGGGCGGCCATCGGGCCGCGCGCGCCGAGACGGGCGCGCAGGAAGCGCTCGAGCAGCGCGCGGTCGGCAGGCGGCTCGTTGCCGGCCAGCTCACGCTCGATGTCGCGCGCAGCGTGCTTGGCGACCGCGAGCATGAGCGAGTGCGACTGCTCGACGGGGCAGGTGAGGTCGATCGCTCCGAGGACGGCGTCCGTGGTCGGATCGAGGATCGGAGCGGCGGCACACGCCATGCCCGTGAGCGCGTCGGCGAAGTGCTCGCCCCCCACGACGAACGACGGTGCGTGCTGTTCGAGCGTGGTCCCGATCGCATTGGTGCCGACGTGGTCCTCCTCGTACCGGAAGCCGGGTGCCAGCATGATCGCGTCGAGACGTGAGCGCAGCGAGCGTTCGCCCACTCGGCGTTCCACGATCCGACCGTGCGTGTCGGTGAGCACGAGGCACATCGACGTCGACGAGAAGTCGCCCACGAGCTGTTCGAGGATCGGGCGCGCGGCCTGCCCGAGACGTTCGGCGTCGCCTGCGGCAGGCTCGTACGGGACGTCGAACCTGCTGGGCTGCAGGTCGGCGGAGAGCGAACGCCGCCACGACGCCGCGATCTCGGGACGCACGCGCGCACCCACCGGCTGGGCGGCGACGAAGTCGCCGAGCACCTCGCGGAGATCGAGGAGGTGAGGCTTGGCCATCTCTGCTGCTCCGGCCCACGATCGTAGGGACCGCGGGGATCCTACCCAGCCCCGGTGCCCCGATGCCCGTCCCTGTCCTGCTCGGGGCCCGGGACACACCGTGCGCGCGTGCCACCGTCGGTGAAGTGCTCGGCGCCGGGAGGTCGTCAGCGCGGCGTCGCACGGGCGAGCGCTGCCCGGCACGGAGCTCGCGGCTCGCCGCGGACATGATGGAGGTGGGGCGAGTGGAAGGAGCGAGCATGCCGACGGCACCGACCGAGGACGAGGTGTTGACGTGGTTCGAGCGGCTGTCGAACTGGAACCGGTGGGGAGCCGATGACCGCCTCGGCACGTTGAACCACGTCACACCCGCCAAGCGCGTGTCGGCGGCGGGCCTCGTGCGCGAGGGCCTGTCGGTGTCGTGCAGCTGGGACATGCGCACCGGCCGCCAGCCCGGCGCGACCGTCGAGAACCAGCGGTACATGCTGTCGACCGGGCTCGGGTTGGCCGACGAGGGCCGTCAGAACCTGTTGGCCGGGGGGCGGGCCGGTGGGGCGCAGGAGTTCATCGGCATGGTGTTCCACGGGCTGGACGTCACCCACCTGGACTCGCTCGCCCACATCTTCTGGGACGGCAGGATGTACGGCGGCGTCCCGGCGTCGATGGTCTCCGACCGGCAAGGCGCCATGGTCCACGACGTGCTGGCGGTGGCCAACGGCGTGACGACGCGCGGGGTGCTGCTCGACATCGCGCGGCTGCGCGGCGTGGACGCGCTCGCCGCTGACGATCACGTCTTCCCGGAGGATCTCGAGGCGGCGGAACAGGCCGCGGGGATCCGCGTCGAACCTGGCGATGTCGTGCTGATGCGCACGGGGGAGGGCGGCGCCCGGCGCGCCCGTGGCCGCGACTACAACGCGAACAAGCCGCGGTCCGGCTTCCAAGCAGCGTGCCTGCCGTGGCTCCACGAGCGCGGGGTGTCGATGCTCGCCTCCGACGTCGCCCAGGATCCGACGCCGTCGGGCTACCGGACCGTGCACATGCCGATCCACATGGTGGGGATCGTCGCGATGGGTCTGTGGCTGATCGACAACTGCCAGCTCGAGGATCTCGCCGGCACCTGCACTCGGCTCGGCCGTTGGGAGTTCCAGTTCACGCTGGCGCCGATCCGGTTCCAGGGGGTCACCGGCAGCCCTGTGAACCCGCTCGCCGTGTTCTGACCAGGACACGTCCACCACGCCCATGCGCATCGAGACCCCGCTCCTCGTCGTCGGCCGTAGTCCGGCCGCGGTGGTGGTCGCCAAGGTCGCGGCGTGGGCCGGGTTGCCATGCCTGCTCGCCGGCCACGAGGTCAGCAGCGACGACGCGCCCGTTCCGCTCGACGCCGCCGCCGTCGAACAGCTCGAACGACATGGGCTCGTCGACGTCCTGCGTCCGTACTTCACGAGTGCGGACCCGCTGACGATCGGCGGCCGGACGTTCGAGGACGTCATCAAGCACCACTGCGTCGCCGATCTCAACGTCGTCGTGTACGACGAGGTGACGGTGATCGAACGCGTCGCCGTGGGTCGGGGCGTCCGTGGGGTGCTCACCGATGGTGCGAGCCGCTGGGAGCTCAGCGCCGACCTGTTCGTCGACGCCGATCTCCTGGCGAGTGCGCTGTCCCACGCGATCACGTCCGGCGCAGCGGTCGCGATGGCTGCCGTCGAAGCACACGCACACCACGTGCGCGCGCACCCGGCCTGATGATCCGCGGGCGCCGGTCACGCGCCCCGGCGACTCACTCGGACAGGTCGTCCTCCGGTAGGGGCATGTGCGCGAGCGCGGGAAGGAAGCGCTCGAGGTCACCGTTCCACGCGTAGGCCTCCAGCTGGCGACGGCTCCGTCGTGAACCGAGCAGGCGGAAGAGCTCGAACACGCCGTCCGTTCGATCCCCGACGTCGAGCGACAGCCCGGGCTCTCCGTCCCCTGCACGGAACTGCTGGGAACCGGCCACCAGCAGCACCGCCGGCAGTCCCTGGGCGGCGAGGTCCCGCTCCAGGAGTCCCCGCTCGATCTCCATCGCGGCGAGCAGGCCCAGCGTGTCGCGCGCGCCCGGTGCCCCGATCGCGCTGCGCAGGTCGTGCTCGTGGGCGACGAGGTCGTAGAGCAGACCGCTGAACCCCGCCGGCTTGCGTTCGATCAACTCCTCGAAGCGCGGGCCGACCTCCTCCCACTCGCCGAGCACCTCGCCGAGCGGACGGTGGGCGCGTTCCCGGATCTGGTTGTCGACCCAGGTCTGCGTGTCGCCGCCAGGGTTGCGCCGGGCGACGAGGTCGGCGGCGATCCCCGTGACGTGGCTGCACAGCGCGTGCACGGTCCAGTCCGGGCAGGCCGGGACCCGCTGCGCTGCGACGACCTCGTCGGCGCCGACGACGAGGTCGGTCATCCGTCGACGTGCCGCTCCGTACTCGCGTGCCAGCTCGGTCGGGCTCGGCAGACCACTCATCGGCGCATCCTGCCAGACCGCCGCCCACGACTCACAGGCGGATCGCGCGCCCTCGGTCGTCGCGGCGCGTGCTGATCGTCCGAGTCGCAGACGAGGGCCCGAGTCGTTCAGCCGGGCTTCCCGTGCCCAGCGACTCGGGCCGCGCCAAGCGACTCGGACCACGACGTTGCGACTCGGACCACGACGTTGCGACTCGGACCGTGGTGGCGAACGTGGCGCCTCACCCGCCGTGCGGCCCACCTGTCACGGGGCTACGACTCGATGCGCATCACCCGTCGCCGTTTGGTGGGCGCGCTGACCTCGGTGAAACCGGCCTCGGCGAACACCTGGACCGCACCGACGTAGACCTCGCCCCACGTG
This sequence comes from Ilumatobacteraceae bacterium, assembly GCA_025464045.1. Taxonomy (GTDB): domain Bacteria; phylum Actinomycetota; class Acidimicrobiia; order Acidimicrobiales; family Ilumatobacteraceae; genus JAODBQ01. Next base: position 1,167 of record JAODBQ010000291.1, on the reverse strand, counting down.
ATCTCCACCCCGGGTTCGGTGACCATCGCGTAGCCCTCCACCGCGGCCGCGCCCTGGTCGCGGGCGTGGTCGGCGGCGGCCTGCGCCAGCGGATAGGTGATGCCCCGGCCGCGGTAGCCCTTGCGGACGCAGAAGCACGTCACCGCCCAGATGCCGTCGTCGTCCTTGTCCTCGCTGCGCCCGGTCCACGGCACGCGCAGGCCGCGCAGCTTCGGGTAGGCGAGGCGCGGCTCGACCGCGACCCAACCCACCGGCTCGTCGCCCAGGTAGGCGACCAGACCGCTGGTGTGCTCCGCCTCCGGCTGTCCGCACGCGGTGCTGGCGCGCTGCATCGCCATCCGCTCGTCCAGGCTGGTGTCGCGCCACAGCCAGCCGCTGACCTTGAACCGCTGGCACTGACAGTGGAAGGGGTAGTCGGCAGTGCCGAAGATCGCCACGAGGTCCTGCCAGGTGGCCTGGTTGGCGGGGACGATGCGCAGCTCGCCAGGCTGAACGGGGTCGGTCACGCCTCCATCCTCACCGTCACGGATCCGTTCCGGCCAACCGGGCGACGGGCTCGCGATGCGGTCGACGATCGCCGTCGCGCCCGCCGTCGAGCCCGACGGCTCCCGTCAGCCGAGCTCGACGACGAGCGCGTGCTCCTCCATCGCGTCCGACAGGCCGGCGCGCATGCGCAGCGGGCGCTCCGGCAGACGCAACGCGATGATCACCGCGCACAGCATCGCCGCGGCGCAGACCCAGTAGATCCGGCTGACGCCGATGGCGACGCTGTCGACGACCGCCAGTCGGGCGTCGGTGGCGAGCACCGAGATCTCCTCCGGCGAGCGGATCAGGCTGCCCGCCTCGGCGGCGGCGATGCCGATGCGCGCCGGGATCTCGCTGCGGATCGTGGTGTTGAGGATCGTGCCGAACACCGCCATGCCGAACGAGCCGCCGAGCGACCGGAAGAACATCACCGTCGCCGTCGCCACGCCGAGGTCGCGGAAGTCGACGGCGTTCTGGCTGGCGATCGAGGTGGTGGTGAACACCGAGGCAGCCCCGAAGCCCATGAACACCATCGGCAGCAGCAGCCACCAGTACGACGTCGTGCCGTTGATCTGGGCGACTCCGACGAGGCCGACGACCGAGACGACCGAGCCGATGATCGGGAACATCCGGTACCGGCCG
>JAODBQ010000245.1 GCA_025464045.1 Ilumatobacteraceae bacterium | reverse complement strand
CGTTGCACTCATCCATTGATCGGCACTTCCGGGTCAGGAGCGGGTTGGTCGGCAGCGATCGGCGTGCGGACCAGCAGGCCTCGCTCCGTCGCGAAGTCAACCAACTTCTTCTGCATCGATTTTCTTCCCCGATGGAGACGAGACATCACCGTTCCGATCGGGATGTCCAGGATCTCGGCGATCTCCTTGTACGAGAAGTCCTCCACATCGGCGAGCAGCACGGGCAGCCGGAAGTTCTCCGGCAGCTCCTCCAACGCCTGCTTGACCTCGTCGTCGGTGAACAGGTCGAACAGCGTGTCCTCGGCGCTGCGGCCTGCCTCGCCGCCGCTGATCCGCCGGTACAGGTACAGGTCCTCGATGTCGCCGAGGTCGCTCTCCTGCGGCCGGCGCTGCTTGGCACGGTAGGAGTTGATGAACGTGTTGGTCAGGATCCGGAACAACCACGCACGCAGGTTGGTGCCCTCCTCGAAGGTGTTGAAGCTGCGATAGGCCCGCAGGTAGGCGTCCTGGACTAGGTCCTCCGCGTCTGCCCGGTTGCGCGTCATGCGCATCGCGCCGCTGAACAGCTGCGGGGCGTACTGCATCGCTTCCTTCGCGAACTCAGCGCGATCGGCCATCGTTCGACCCTACCCGCCGACGTGTCCGCACGAACCTCCCGCGGCTGCGCCCCGGCGCGCTCAGCCGTGCACGGTGACGTCGGCGACGAAGTCGTCCACCGCGGCGATGAAGCGCTCCAGCATCGCCGCCAGGATCGGCCGCTCCGCGGGTCGGAACGCCTTGAGCATGTGGTTCATCAGGTCCATCCGCCGGCGGGCGACGTCGGCGTGACGATGGCGGCCGTCGGCGGTGATCTCGACGATCACGACGCGTCCGTCCGCGTCGGACGCGCGGCGCGTCGCCAGGCCGACGTTGACGAGGCGCTGCACCGCGCGCGTCGCCGTGGACGGGTCCACCCGCAGCGCGTCGGCCAGCTCGGCCATCCGCCAGGACGGCTGTTGGGCGAGCAGATCGAGCGAATCCATCTGGCCCTGATCGAGCCTGTCCTCGCCCGTGCCGAACAGGTAGTCGCGGACCACGCCCATCCCGGCACCCCGGCGGATCTCGCTCCACGAGACGGCGATGCGCACGCCGAGCTCGTAGTTGTCCTGGTCGTGTGATCCCCCCGTACCAGCGGCCATTGCCGTTGTAGGGTACGCGCGATGAGCGACGGCGAGCCGCACCGGGAGGCGGTTCCCGCCACTCCGTTGGAGGCGCTCGACGTGTTCGGCACGCAGGAGGCCCGTCTCACGCCGACGCTGCGCCACGTCGAGATGTACTGCATGCGCGGCCTCCTGACGATCCTCTGGCACGAGCCGCCGGAGGGGGTCGAGCCGGCCGGGAGCGCGCTGGTGTGCTGCGGGGGCGCGATGGGCGGCCTGCTCGGTCCCGGCGAGGGCCTCTACCAACAGCTCGGCGAGGCGTGGTCGGCACGGGGTGTGCCGGTGCTGCGGGTCAGCTACCGCAAACCGAACGACCTCGAGGCGTGCACGATCGACCTCGCCGCAGCGGTGCAGCTCGCCGTCGGTGCCGGTGGGGCGCAGCGCGTCGTCACGATGGGCCACAGCTTCGGCGGCGCGGTGGCGGTGCGCGTCGGCGTCGGACTGCGCGAGATGGTGGCTGGGGTGGTCACGTTCGCGACGCAGTCAGCGGGCTGTGAGGTGGCCGGATCGTTGGCCGGACGACCGTTGTTGATGTTCCACGGCGAACGCGACGAGATCCTCCCGATCGAGGCCAGCGAGATGGTCCGGATGATCGCCGGCTCCGGGGAGCTGGTGCGCATCCCGGGAGACGGTCATGGGCTCGCCAGGAGCGGGCCGGTGCTGTGGGAGCGGCTCGAGGAGTGGTTGCCGGCGACGTTCGTCGCCCCGCTCGACTGACCGGGTGGCTTGCTCTCGTCGACGGGTCGTGCGATCGTTCTGTGAGCACTGGCCGTCTGAGCCGACCGGTCGCAGGAGGAACCCGTGAGCACCGACGACGATCTCGTCCGACCACCGAGCCTCTGGCCGAAGCTGCTCGCCGTCGTCGTCGTCATCGTCCTCGTCGGCTCCGTCATCGTCAGCATCATCGACTCCCTGCTGCACGTGGTGTTCGTGGTCGCGGTGGTCGCGCTGCTCGGGTACGTGGTGTGGCGGCTGATCGCCGGCTCCGGCTCGCGCTCACGCTGACATCGCCGCGGCTGTGCCGCCGCGTGCAACCGCCCCGACGTGGAGTGGGCAACCGCTTGCGTAGTACAACTATGGGCTGCGACGAGCCATGGGGGGCATGACGAATGTCGACGCTGGAGCACGATCAGACCGACGGTCAGACGCAGGATCAGACCGCCGAGGGCCATGCCGATCGACCGTTCGACCCCGACGAGCTGCGCGAGCGGTACCGCCGCGAGCGCGACAAGCGGATCCGTCCCGACGGCAACCAGCAGTACCGCGAGGTGGTCGGCGAGTTCGCCCGCTACCTCGAGGATCCATACGTCGAGCCGCTCGAGCGCGAGCCGCTGCACGACGACGTCGACGTCGTGATCGTCGGCGGCGGCTTCGGCGGGCTGCTCGCCGGAGCCCGGCTGCGCCAGGCCGGCGTGCAGGACATCCGCATCATCGAGAAGGGCGGCGATTTCGGCGGCACCTGGTACTGGAACCGCTATCCCGGCGCGATGTGCGACGTCGAGTCGTACATCTACCTCCCGCTGCTCGAGGAGCTCGGCTACGTGCCGAAGGAGAAGTACACCCACGCCCCCGAGATCCTCGCCCACAGCCGCGCGATCGGCGAGCACTTCGACCTGTACCGCAACGCGTGCTTCCAGACCGATGTCACCGAGATGCGCTGGGACGACGACAGCGCGCGCTGGATCGTGTCCACCAACCGCGGCGACCGGATGCGGGCGCGGTTCGTGGCGATGGCCAACGGACCGCTGCACCGGCCGAAGCTTCCGGCGATCGCCGGGATCACCGACTTCAAGGGCCACACGTTCCACACCAGCCGTTGGGACTACGGCTACACGGGCGGCGACTCCGACGGCAACCTCACCGGGTTGCAGGGCAAGCGGGTCGGCATCCTCGGCACGGGGGCCACGGCGGTGCAGTGCATCCCCCACCTCGGCGAGGCGGCGGACCACCTCTACGTCTTCCAGCGCACGCCGTCGTCGATCGACGTGCGCAACAACCGGCCCACGGACCCGGACTGGGCGGCCAACCTCGGGCCCGGTTGGCAGAAGCAGCGCATGGACAACTTCAACACGCTCGTGTCGGGCGGCTACCAGGAGGAGGACCTCGTCGCCGACGGCTGGACCGACATCATCGGCAAGCTCCTGATCATGGTCCGCCGCGACGCGTCGATGGCCGCCGATCATCAGGCGCTGTCGAACACGATGGAGCTGGCCGACTTCGAGAAGATGGAGCAGATCCGCTCTCGGGTGGACGAGATCATCGCCGACCCGGCGACCGCCGAGGCGTTGAAGCCGTGGTACCGCCAGTTCTGCAAAAGGCCGTGCTTCCACGACGACTACCTCGACACGTTCAACCGCGACAACGTCACGCTCGTCGACACCAACGGGCAGGGCGTGGAGACGATCACCGCGACGGGCGTGATCGTCGGCGAGACGGAGTACGAGCTGGACTGCCTGATCTTCGCCACCGGCTTCGAGGTGGGCACCGAGTACACCCGTCGCTCGGGCTACGAGCTGCACGGCCGCGACGGGATCACGTTGACCGAGAAGTGGGCAGACGGCGTGTCCACGTTGCACGGGATGCACAGCCGAGGGTTCCCGAACTGCTTCATCTTCAGCAACACCCAGTCCGGCTTCACGGTCAACTTCCCGCACATGCTCGACGAGCAGGCGCGGCACCTCGCGTACGTGCTCGGGTACGCGCTCGAGCACGATGTGCGCGTCGTCGAAGCGTCGGCCGAGGCGGAGGCGGCGTGGGTCCAGACGATCCTCGAGCTGGCCGTGGACAGCCAGAAGTTCCTCGAAGCGTGCACTCCCGGCTACTACAACAACGAGGGTGATCCGAAGGCGCGCAGCTTGAAGAACAGCTCCTACGGCGCCGGTCCGGTGGCGTTCGTGAAGGTGCTCGAGGACTGGCGCGCGGCAGGCACGTTGGACGGGCTGGAGCTCACGCCGGGCTGACGTCGGGAGGTCCGGGTACCTCCCCATGAGCACGGACCGGCGAACACGTCGCACGTTCAGGCGCAGGCACGGGATGTCGCCATCGTTGCGAGCCACGTCGACTTGATCGCAGCGTCGCGTCGGCGGGATGCTTGGCGAGTGGACGGCGTCGTGCGTGGGCAGTCGACGGCAGCGGCGCAGCTGCGGTTCGCGTGGCCGTGGCCGGCGTGAGCGGCCTGCCGGCGGCACTGCAGTTCCTGACCC
>JAODBQ010000226.1 GCA_025464045.1 Ilumatobacteraceae bacterium | reverse complement strand
CGGCTTGACCATCACCATGTCGGCGCCCTGGGCGATGTCCGCCTCGACCTCGACCAGCGCCTCACGGGCGTTGCGCCAGTCCTGCTGGTAGCCCTTGCGGTTGCCGCCGTCGGCGATCTCGACGTCGACCGCCTCGCGGAACGGCCCGTAGAGCCCGCTGGCGTACTTCGCCGCGTAGGCGAGGATCGCGACCTGGTCGTGGCCGGCGCCGTCGAGCGCGGCGCGGATCGCGCCGACCTGGCCGTCCATCATCCCGCTCGGGGCGACGACGTGCGCACCCGCGTCGGCCTGCGCGATCGCGATCTGCGCGTAGACGTCGAGCGTGGCGTCGTTGTCGACGGAACCGTGCCCGTCGAGGATGCCGCAGTGGCCGTGATCGGTGTACTCGTCCACGCACAGGTCTGCCATCAGCACGATCCGGTCGCCGACGCTGTCGGCGAGGTTGCGCAGGGCGACCTGCACGATGCCGTCGGGCGCGAACGCCTGCGACCCGATCGCGTCCTTGCTCGACGGCACGCCGAACAGCATGATCGCCCCGACTCCGAGGTCGGCGAGCTGACCGACCTCGTCCGTGAGCGAGGCCAACGTGTGCTGGACCACGCCCGGCAGCGAGACGATCGGCTGGGGCTCGGTGATGCGCTCGCGGACGAACAGCGGCGCGACGAACTGCTTCACGTCGAGGCGGGTCTCGGCGACGAGCTCACGCATCGCCACCGACCGACGCAGTCGCCGCGGCCGCGAGATCGGGTACTGACCGGACACGACCCGGCATCGTACGACCTGCTCGCGTGGATGCGCGGGTGAGCGATCGCCCCGCTGCGTGACCGTCCGTCCACGCGGCGGGGGACTGGGCCGTCGGTCGCCGACGGGATCACCCCACTATCGTGCCCGCCGTGACGGTGCAGATGTGGTTCGTCGACAGCGACGTGGAGGTCACTCCCGGCTCGACCACGGTCCTGCAGCTGATCGTCGTCAACGTGGGCGAGGAGACCGAGACCTTCCGGCTCTCCGTGGCCGGTCTGCCGGCGCCGTGGACCACGATCCAGCCCGCCACGATCACCGTGCTCGCCGGCTCGCAGGACCAGGTGGACGTCGAGGTCCGCCCGCCCCGGCTGCCCTCGACGGCGGCCGGCTCGACGGTGATGACGGTCCGGGCGATCGCGGAGGACCGCGCCGATCTCGGGGGTGAGGTCACAGTCGCGCTCACCGTCGCTCCGGTGCAGGACCGTCGACTGACGTTGCTCCAACCGGCGCAGCGCACGCGTCGTCGGGCCACGTTCGAGATGACGCTCGAGAACCGCGGCAACATCCACGCCAGCTGCCGGATGCGCCTCGTCGACCCGTCGGGACGGCTGGAGGCGGACTTCCACCCGCCGGCGGTCGGGGTGGACCCTGGACAGACGTCGTTGGTGCGCGCCCGCGTCCGCGCCAACGCGCACTGGTGGGAACGCCGATCACGGACCCTCCCGTTCCGCGTCGAGGCGGAGCAGCAGGGCATGACCCCCGCGACCGATGCCGGCTCGCTCGTGCAGCTCCCCGCGTTCCCGGAACACCTGCTCGGCGGGTTGCTCGCGGTCCTGGTCATCGCCGCACTGGTGCTCGCCAGTTGGTTCGGGATCATCCGGCCGGCGATCCGCGATGCGGCCGACGACGCCGTGCGCGACCGCGTGCCGACGACGCCGTCGACCGCCACCACCGTCGCACCGCTGGTGACGAGCGCGGGTGGCCCCTCGGGTTCGACACCGACCACCAGCACCGCCCCGACGGTCACCGACGCCACCCCGGCACCGACCGCAACCACGGTCCCGGCGGCGGCCGAGCAGGGCGCGGCGCTCGCCCAGCGGTTGAACGTGGACGTGGCGCCGGGACAGACCCAGACCGCCAACTACGTCGTGCCGGCCGGCACCCTGCTGCGGGTGACCGACGTCGTGCTGCAGAACCCGGACTTCGACAAGGGCTCGGCGTCGCTCGCCCGCAACGACCAGGTCCTGCTCACCTGGGGCATCGACAACATGCTGCTCGTGCCAACGGCGTTCGTCACGCCGCTCGAGATCCAGGGCGGTGAGCAGCTCGTGTTCAGCCTCACCTGCGGTGCGGTCGGTGGCAGCGCCAGCCAGACCGGCACGTGCTCGGCATCGGTGCTCCTGTCCGGGCGGATCTTCCCCGCGCCGGCGGCCTGACGGCACGCCCGCGCTGGAGGGGTCAGCCGTCGCCCGTCCAGCCGGTCAGCCCAGCGGCCAGTTCGGGCTCGCCGGGTTCGCACCCAGCACGAAGCTCGGCACCACGGTCACCTGGACAGCGGCCGAGGCGCCGTCGGCGGTCCGGGCGACCAGCGTGCGCGGGCCGGTCCGCTCGCTCGCATCGAGCGTCACTGACATCAGGAACGCTCCGCGCTTGTTGGTCTGGACCGAGTAGCTGCCGCCCGTGCCGTCGGCGAACAGCAACGTCACCGCGGCGTTCGGCGGGAAGCCGTTGCCTCCGACACCGAACGGCCATCCGCCGAACAGTCGGTCAGACGACGTCGACATCGTGGCCGTGTAGTTGCCGTCGCCGCCGACCAGCGTGGTCGTGTACTGGCCGGCGTCCGTGCTCACCGTGACCACCGCGGCGCGTTGACCACCCGACTGCGGGGTGAAGGCAACGGCGACCGTGCAGGTCTGGCCGATGTCGAGCAGACCCGTGCAGGTGCTGGCCGTGATCTTGAAGTCGGCCGGGTTCGCGCCGCCCAGGGTGGCGTCGACGAGGTTCTCCGCGGCGAAGCCGGTGTTGGTGATCGTGAACGTCTTCGGCGTCGTCTCCGAACCGACGTCCTGCGGCCCGAAGCCGGCGCCCCCTTGTTCCGACGTCAGCACCGGGTCGCCGCCCGAACCACGCAGCTGCGAGCTGACCGACACCGGCGCGAAGCCGGCTTCGGCGACCGTCAGCGTGCCGGACAACGGCCCCGGCGCGCTCGGCGTGAGGATCAGGTGCACCTCGCACTTGCCACCTGGCGCCACGGCCACACCGGGCGTGCAGGTGCCCCCCGTGAGCCCGAAGCTCGGGTTGGAGGCGGTGATCTTGGCGGGGACGAACGGCGTCGGACCGTGGTTGATCACGTTGACGAACCACTCGCCGCCGGGGTAGCCGACCGCGACGGTCCCGAGATCGGCGTCGGCCATCGTCATCAGCGGTGGCCGGTTGGCCACCACGACGCGGGTGCCGGCCGACGACGTGGCCCCCGGCTGGTACGCACCGACCGCCGTGGTGTCGAAGACGATCGTGCGTGCGTTGCTGGAGATCCGCGGCGCGGCCTCGGCCAGCGGCGCGGGCGTGACCCCGTCGGCGAGCGTCGAGATGCGCGTGATCGTGGCATCTGCCGGACTGGCGAGGACGATCTCGCCGCGGGCGGCGTCGTCGGTGGTCCCGGCCTGCACGTCGAACAGGTTGGTCGCGCGGGTGACGAAGGCGACGAGGCTGCCGTCGAAGCTGATCGCCGGCGCGGCGGCGCCGAGGTCCGCGGCGACGGGCGTCGAGCCGGGCGACCCGGTCTGGCGGCTGACCAGCAGGATCGTCCCGTCGGTGCGATCGACGCGGTACACCTGCGCCGGGCAGGTCGGGGCTTCGGTCGTGCTCGCCGCGGCGGGCGCGGCACGCGCCACCGTCGGCGGCGGCTCCGCGGCCCCGCCGACCAGGGTCGATCCCGGACCCGGCACCGCCGTCGTCGTCGCAGCAGTCGTCGATGTCGGCCTGCCCGGAGGCGTCGACGTCGCCGGGGGCGTCGGGATTGCCGGACCCGTCGGGGTCGCCGGACCCGTCGGGGTTGCCGGACCCGTCGGGGTTGCCGGACCCGTCGCGCCGGTCGCAGGCGTGGGCGGGGCGACCGGGGCGGAGGAGGTGCACGGCGGCAGCACCGCGCCGGCGACGAGGTCGGTGGCGGTGCTGGTGAACGCGACGAACCGGCCGTCCGCGGAGAGCGCGGGCGACCCGGCCTCGCCATTGGCCGGTGACGCCGTCGGTGACGAGACGGCGACCACGGCCGTCGCCGGATCGGTGGCGTGGCGATCCCAGACGAAGACCTGCGACGTGGCGAAGCCGCCGGCGCTCGGGCCCGTGGCCCAGGTGACGGGTACCGTGGCCGACGCGGCATCGGACACGAACGCGACGAACTGACCGTTGTCGGAGACGGTGGGGTCGCGCAGGCCGCGGTACCGGAACGTGGTGTCGGGTTCGGCGTCGGGCGTGCCGGCGACGGTGCGCATCCGGCCCGGCTGCCCGATCGGGATCGTCAGGTCGACGACCTCGACGGCGGTCAGCGGACCGGTCGTCGTCGGCGTCGCCGGCGGTGGCAGCGGGCCGAAGCGGCGGGTGTACGCGATCACGGCGCCACTGCCGGAGACGGCCGGCGCAGCGTCGGGATCGACGTCGTCGCCCGCCGCGACGGCCGTCTCGTCACCCGGCGACGGGGTGTCGGTCGCCGAACCCGACGCAGATCCCGACCCGGTCATCGACGCCGAGACGAGGTCCCAATCGCCGGCAGTCCCACCGCAGGTCGGCAGGGTGAGCTGGTAGACGTCCCACCGCGAGCCGGTGTCGTCGTCGCGGAACAGGTCGAACGGGATCTCGGTGACGACGGCGACGTGGCACGCGTCGGCACTGATCACGGGATGCACGCTGTTGCCGGCGCGGATCCCGGCGGCCGGCACGGTCAGCTCCGTCGTCGCTCCGGTCGCCCGGTCGAGCAGCCAGACCGAACTCGTCCGACCGTCCTCCGTGGAGGGCGGCCCGGCGTAGACGACCA
>JAODBQ010000167.1 GCA_025464045.1 Ilumatobacteraceae bacterium | reverse complement strand
CCGCAGCAACCAGCAAGCCGAACTGCTCGCCTACGACCCGACCCTCGCTGCGCTGCCGTCCGAATACCCATTGGCCAGCCCGGTCGTTCGCCTGCAAGCGCCACAGTCGCCGATCGTCAGCAACCTGCGCCACGAGCAGATCACCCTCGCCGGGCTCAGCCGCGCACTCGTACCGCTGCTCAACGGTCGACGCACCCGCGATGACTTGCTCGCAGAGCTGCTGACCATGATCGACGAAGGACGCCTGACCAGCTCGCAACAGCAAGCCATCCCGCCAGACCAAATCGAGCAACAGATGGCCAATGACATCGAACACACCCTGCGCTGGCTGGGACGCGCGGCCATCCTGCTGAGCTAGAACTCGTCAGCCGCAGGCGCGTCGCTCAACTCAATGAAGCCGAACGCCAGACCAGTCACACCGAAGTTCCGACAGGCGGATTGGCTCCATCGTGCCCTGCCGAACACCGTCCAGGTGGGCCCGATCAGAGTGCCACTCGCAAACGGCGGCCGACCTGGACCACGGAAAAGCCCCCATTCGGGGGGTGTAGGGTCGTCGGCAAGTCGTCGGCCCAGACCCCGCTAGCGACGCCCCTGTCCCGCCTCCGAGCGGACAAGCCGTCAGATGAGGGTCGCCAGGAACGTGCGGCGTCGCGAACGCCGGACTGATCGTTGAACGCCGTGGGGATGGACTGCGGAGAAGTCACCCCACTGCTCTCGGTGCATCGGGTGGCCACGTGCGAGCTGCGCCCGCCCGCGACCGCCACACGCGCTGACGCGCCGCGAGCAAGGCCTCCACTGCGTTCCTCACCGATTGGGCGTCGTCGAAATCGACTGATGTCAACGTGGTGCCGAGCGCTTGGTCGGTGGCCACGACGGCAGCGAGGACGATGGTCCCGTAGCCGGTCGTGGGTGCCAACCCGGCGATGCGCCAGACGCGTTGCACCATTGCAAGTTCCCCGGTCGTCAGGCTCGCTGACCGAACAGGCGTTGCTTCGAGAAGTGGAGTCATGCATTGCAAACGTTCGCGTCGACGGTTCCGTGAGGACCTCTCCGAGAACGAGCGCCATGAGTTCCGCGACCCCACCAATTGTTCCGGCGATCACGCTGAGCGCACGCGACGCCGCCGCTCGCTGAGCTCGGCGGACACGCCGGCGAGCTGACCGGCGTGACGACGTTGACCACGACCTCGCGGGCTGGCGACCCTTGCACATCCTGATTCGACGAGTATGATACTGGATATGCAACCAGGTATGAAGAGCCCGTGAGCGTCCGTCACGCCCTGCTCGCCCTGCTCAGCGATGGTCCCAAGTTCGGGCTGCAGCTGCGCCAGGACTTCGAGGCCCGCACCGGCGAGGTGTGGCCGCTGAACGTCGGCCAGGTGTACACCACGCTGCAGCGCCTCGAGCGCGACGGTCTCGTCGCCGGCGAGGACGCTGACGACGATCTCGCCGACGGTGGCCCGCGCAAGCACTTCCACATCACGCCGGCCGGCGAGGTGGAGCTCGGGCACTGGCTGCGAACCCCTCCCGACCTCAGCTCGCCACCGCGCGACGAGCTGGTGATCAAGGTCCTGGTGGCTGTGCAGGTCGCCGGCGTCGACGTGCACGAGGTGATCCAAGTGCATCGTCGCTACGTCGTCGAGCTGATGCAGCAGTGGACCCGTCTGAAGGCCGACGCCACGACCGCCGATGAGGATCTCGGGTTTGCGCTCGCCGTAGATGCCGAGCTGTTCCGGCTGGACTCGGTCGTGCGCTGGCTGGATGCCGCCGAGGGCCGGCTGCGTCGACGCCCGGTCGACGTGGCCGCCGCCCCCGCGACCCCGCGAACGGCGGCGCCGTTGCCGATGCCGGCGCCGCGGCGACGGACAGGGTTGCGGCGATGAGCATGCTCGAGATGCGTCAGGTGACGAAGCGGTATGGCCACGGCCCGACGGAGGTCAACGCCCTGCGCGGTGTCGACCTGTGCGTGGATCCCGGTGAGCTGGTCGCGGTGATGGGCCCGAGCGGGTCGGGCAAGAGCTCGCTGCTGACCATCGCCGGCAGTCTCGAGGCGCCCACGAGCGGCGAGGTGTTCGTCGGCGGTGCCGATCTGCTGGCCATGTCGCGCAACGAGACGGCCCGGCTGCGGCGCCGTTCGATCGGCTACGTCTTCCAGGACTTCAACCTGCTCGCCGGGCTCACCGCGGCGGAGAACGTGGCGTTGCCGCTGGAGCTCGACGGCACGTCGGTGAAGGTCGCTCGACGGGCGGCGATGCTCGCCCTCGGCGAGCTCGGCTTGGATGACAAGGCGTCGCGGTTTCCCGACCAGCTGTCGGGCGGCGAGCGTCAACGGGTGGCGGTGGCGCGGGCGGTCGTCGGCGATCGGCGGCTGCTGCTGGCGGACGAGCCGTCGGGCGCGCTCGACTCCGAGAACGGCGAGGCGGTGATGCGCCTGGTCCGCGCCGCGTGCAGCCGGGGTGTGGCCGGCGTGGTCGTCACGCACGATGCGCAGCTGGCGTCGTGGGCCGACCGCGTGATCTTCCTGCGCGATGGTCGCGTCGCCGACAGCACGGCGGCAGTCCCCGGGCCGGAGTCGTTGCTCACCGGTGGCCGCCCGTCGTGAACGGCGCCACCACTGCCCTCCCGCGATCTGCGAACGGCGGACGCGCGGCCCGGCGGGCGCTCGTGCGCTGGTCGGTGCGCCTGTTCCGCCGCGAGTGGCGCCAGCAGCTGCTGGTGCTGTCGCTGTTGACCTTGGCGGTGGCGGCGACGATCGTCGGCATCGCCATCGGTGCCAACGCGACAACGACCGTGCAGGCCGAGCTGGGCAGCGCCAGCCACCTGCTCACCATCGACGGCCACGCGTCCAAGCTCTCCGAGGATCTCGATGCCGCCAGGGCGGCGTTCGGCACGATCGAGGTGATCAGCCACCAGGACGTCGTCGTGCCCGGATCGGTGGCTCCCCTCGACCTGCGCGATCAGGACCCGCACGGCGCGTTCAAGCACGCGACGCTGCGACTGGTGTCCGGCCGCTACCCGACCGGACCTGACGAGGCGGCCGTCACCGATGGCGCAGCGACGGCGCTCGATGTCCAGGTCGGCGTTGCGGTGCGTACGGGTGATCGAACCCGTCAGGTGGTCGGTGTGGTCGAGAACCCGCTCAACCTCTCCGACGAGTTCGTGCTCGTCCCCACTGGCCAGGCGACGCCGGCCGCCCACGTCTCGGTGCTGGCCCACATCACCGACGAGCAGCTGACGTCGTTCCACACCATCGACGGCACCGGGCTGAGCGTGCAGAGCGGCGGCGACGTCACCTCATCGCAGGCGGCGGCGATCATGCTCGCGATCAGCACCGTCGGGATGCTGTTCATCGGCCTGCTGGCCGTCTCCGGCTTCACCGTGATGGCCCAGCGCCGGCTCCGCGCGCTCGGCATGCTCGAGTCGATCGGGGCGACCGACCGCCACGTGCGCCTCGTGATGCTGGCCAACGGCGCCGTGGTCGGGCTGGTGAGCGCGATCGCCGGCGCCGCCTTGGGGCTCACCGCCTGGCTGGGCTTCGCGCCGCACCTCGAGCGCATCCTGCGCCACCGCGTCGAGCACGTCAACCGTTTCGACCTCCCGTGGTGGGCCCTCGTCGCCACCATGGCCCTCGCGTTCCTCACCGCCGTCGTCGCCGCCTGGTGGCCGGCGCGATCGGTGTCGCGTGTGCCCGTCGTGGCTGCACTGTCCGGCCGCCCACCCGACCCGCAGCCCGCGCACCGCTCGGCGGCCGTCGGCGCGCTGCTCGCGGGCGGGGGCTACCTGTTGCTGTTCTTCTGGCGCAGCACGGCACCGATGCTGGTTGCCGGCATCCTGGCGACGACGATCGGGATGTTGTTCCTGGCCCCGGTGGCGATCCGCGCCCTCGCGGCCATCGGTGGCCGTGCACCGGTCTCGATCCGCCTCGCCCTGCGTGACCTGGTTCGCTACCAGGCCCGCTCGGGGGCCGCGCTGGGTGCGATCACGCTGGCCATCGGCATCGCTGCCACCATCGCCGTGGCCGACTCGTCGATGCAGGCCACCGCTGACGCTGCAGCGCCGAACGGCAACCTGCGCGACACCGAGCTCGTCGTCTACCTCGGCCGGGAATCCACCGCGCCGATCCCGGACGCGTCGGCGACCGCCTTGGCGACCGCGCAGGCGAGCGCACAGCAGATCGTCACCGCGGTGGGCGCGGCGTCGGCGATCACATTGCAGGCGGCAATCAACCCTGACGCGGCGACCCTCCCGCCACTCGGCAACCAGCCTGGCGGGCGAATGCCCGCCTCCCTGGCCAAGGTGAAGTCGATCGGGAATGGCACGAGCGTCCAGATCGTCAGCGCGATCTACGTGGCCACGCCCGAGCTGCTGGCCTCGGCGGGGCTCACCGCCGACGGCCTCGACCCGGCCGCCGACATCGTGTCGCCGCGTGACCTCAACGGGTTGCAGCTCGAGCTCGGCCGGCGTGACCCCACGGTCCCGAAGGTGCAGGTGTACGACCTCGCGGCGTACACGTCGGAGCCGACCACGATGATCTCGACGGCGTCGATGCAACGCCTCAACCTGCAACCGATCACGGCCGGATGGCTGATCCGATCGGACTCGGCGCTCACCTCGGCCCAGATCTCGGCGGCGCGACGGATCGCCGCGGATGCCGGGCTGACCATCGAGACCCGCACGACGACGGGCCCGAACGGCGCACTCGGCACCGACTCCACGACGATCGGCGCGCTCATCGCGCTCGCCGTGCTGGCGATGACGGTCGGCCTCATCCGCAGCGAGACAGCCGGCGACCTGCGCACGCTCACAGCGGCCGGCGCCAGCACCCGCACACGGCGATGGCTCGTCGGCGCGACCGCCGGCGCGCTCGGCTTGCTCGGCGCGGTGCTCGGCATCCTGGGCGCGCACCTCGCCGTGCTCGCATGGAACCACGGCCGACTCGGGTCGCTTGCGCACACGCCGATCGCCAACCTGCTGATGCTGATCGTCGGTCTTCCCTTGGTCGCGATGACGGCCGGCTGGGTCCTCGCGGGGCGACAACCGCCGACGATTGCACGCGCCGCGCTCACCTGACGTCGCGTCACGTTGCGCAGGCACCAGGATCGAGTACGACGCGCGCCGAGACCTCT
Source organism: Ilumatobacteraceae bacterium (assembly GCA_025464045.1). Classification (GTDB taxonomy): domain Bacteria; phylum Actinomycetota; class Acidimicrobiia; order Acidimicrobiales; family Ilumatobacteraceae; genus JAODBQ01. The sequence continues at coordinate 3,328 of JAODBQ010000167.1, read as the reverse complement.
AACACGTTCGGATCCCCTGGCTGACGAATGACGTTCAGGCCACGACGAGGTCCTCGCCGAAGTGCGGGCGGACCGCGGCGCCGCCGGAAGCGGGTCGATCATCATCGACGTGGTGAGCTCCGCCGCCGTCGTGATCTTCGGGCCGGCGCAACCAGGTCCACATCTGCCGGATATCGAACGGCGAGTTGGCGGCCGAGCGGCCGTGTTCGTTCTTGTAGTAGTTGTTGGCCCGCGGGTCGGTGTAGATCTTCAGGGCCTCATGCCGGTCCAGTTCGTTGTTGTACCGCCAGTACCCGTCGAGGGTCACATCGACGGTCTGCTTCCCTTCGAGTATGAGGTGTTCGATGCATTCCAGAGCGAACCTGATCACCATCTCCTCGAAGTCGAAGGTGCCGAGACCGCCGGTGGCGTTCGTGTTCGGACCGTAGATCGTGAACAGGTTCGGGAAGCCCGGCAACATCGTGCCGAGATAGGCGCGTGCACCGTCCTTCTCCCACAGCTGCTCGATCAACTGGCCGTCGCGCCCGCGAACCTCCATCGGCCAAAGGAAGTCGTTCGCCTTGAAGCCGGTGGCGAGGACGATGACGTCGACGGGGCACTCGCCGCCACCCTCCAGCTCGATGCCGTTCTCCTTGATGCGTCGGATCCCATCCGTGACCAAGGTGCAATCATCACGCAACAGGGCGTCGTAGACGCTGTAGTCGGAGTCGACGAGCACGGGCCGGGACGAGAACGGCGGCGCGACTGGCAGCATCTTCTCCAGGATCTCGGGATGATCGGCGAACTTTCGTTGCAGGAACTCGAGGCGTGCGTCACGAGCCCGCTTGTTCATGGCGCTTCGCGCATGCGTGTCCTTGAACGCCGGATCGGCAGTGAATGCGGCGCCCAACTTCTCCGGGCCGGACAGCCAGCACGTCCGGAACCGGGCGAAGTTCGTGAAGTAGGGGAGGTTCCGATCCAGCCAGTTCACCTGCGGCGGATACGGTGACCGATAACCCGGCACATCGAAGCACCAGTTCGGGGTGCGCTGGAAGAGATAGGTGTGGCCTGCCAGCTTGGCCAGCTCGGGAACCATCTGGTAGCTGGTGCAACCGCTGCCGATCACTGCGACGCGCTTGCCGGTCAGATCGAGGTCGCTCGGCCATCGGGCGGTATGGAACACCGGGCCCTCGAACGTTGCCAAACCTTCGATGTTCGGGAGGTTCGGTCGGGCGAGGAAACCCACACCGCTGATCACTGCGTTGGCATGCCAGGTCCTCGGCCCGTCGGGCCCGACCGCGGTGATCTCCCAGAGCTTGGCGTCCTCGTCCCAGATCACCGACTTCACCTCGGTGTCGAACTCGATGTTGTCGCGCACCCCGAACTCGTCGGCAACCCAGTTGAAGTACTTCTCGTTCTCGCTCTGCGCGCAGAACGGGTTGGGGTACTCGAAGCCGGCGCCGAACGTGTGCGTGTAGCCGCGACTCGGAGAGTCGACACGCGCGCCCGGGTAGCGGTTCTCGAACCACGTTCCGCCGACCCCGGCGTTCTTCTCGATCACGACGTGGGGCACGCCGGCGCGCTTGAGGTAGACGGCTGCACCCAGGCCGCCGGCACCGGCACCGATCACCACCACAGAGAATTCCTGCAAGCGGTTCGGCCGCGGCTCGTCGCGCCAGACGAGTCCTCGCGCCCACGGGTCCAGAGCGAGCTGCTCCAACCACATCTCCAGGTCGGCGGCCGGGATCTCCTCGCCGCAGGCGAGGCTGAGGCTCCTCGGCAGCCGGTCAACCGGGCCGACGGGGATGTCGTCGGCGCCGCTGTCTCGGTAGGACTTCAGGAACTCGGCGGCCTTCGACTGGAGCAGCTCGGCGTCGGAGGCGTTGGCCAACACCATCGCCTCGGCGAGGCCGAGCACCCTGCCGTGCACTTCGGTGGCGGGGACGCTGGCGTCGCCGGTGAGTTGGTAGAGCAGACCGCGAAGGATCATCGGATCGGCAAACCTCACCGCATCGTCGATCGTCTCGTCGGTCGCGTCGAGCAATTCCAGTCGTTCGGTCATTCGGTCCCCCCGGGCTGCGAACGCTCGCCAGTCTACGAACGCACGTCCCGAGCGCTCGGACTGGACTCGTGAACATGAGTCAACTCGACGCTGACCGGACCTCGCGGCCGGTCGCGCCGCGCAACCGGCGGTACGTGACGCCCGGTCGGGCTCTGTGCTGCGCGCGTCTGGGACGGAGCGATTCCATGGGTGAGTGCGGTCATCAGTTTGGACGGTTCGCATCGCATGGCTGTGAAGTCGGCGAACACTTGGTGAGGACCGGGTGTGACTTCGCCCCAGGGTCGGTGTCGTCGGCGTGCGCAACCCGACCGATCCGTACGCTGGCGACTGTCCATTGATTGATCGAGGAAGATGATGTATCAGCAGATCGCGCGCAACAAGCGGCTCGCGGTGATCTATGTCGTGTTGTTCTTCGTGATCTGGGTCGGGATCGGCGCTGCAGCCGGTTGGATCGTGGCGTCGATGGCGGCTCCCGGCGTGTCTGCGACGCCCGTCGCCCGCGACATCGCGACGGGGGCCGTTGTGGCCGGGCTGCTCGCCGTCGCCGGGATCGCGTTCTCGTTGCGCTCGGGCGCGCGCCTGGTCCTGTCCGCGTCCGGTGCACGACCCGCCGACCCGGTCGAGTACGCGCGACTCCACAATCTCGTCGAAGGTCTGGCGATCGCCGCCGGGTTGCCGAAGCCGGACGTGTACGTGATCGACGATCCCTCACCGAACGCTTTCGCCACTGGCGTCAGCCCCCAGCACGCCGCCATCACGGCAACCACCGGGCTGTTGGCGATCATGAACCGCGACGAGCTCGAAGGCGTGCTCAGCCACGAGCTCAGCCACATCAAGAACTACGACGTGCGCCTGCTGCTGATCGTCAGCACCCTGATCGGCATGGCGGGCCTGCTCGCCAGCCTCGTGTTCCGCTCGATGCTGATGAGCCGCGGGGGTCGCGGTCGACGCAACGATCAGACGGCGATCGTGCTCGTTGCGGTGGGGGTGTTGTTCGGCGCAGTCGCGCTGGTGTTCGGGCCGCTCGTGCGGCTCGCGCTGTCGAGGCGCCGGGAGGAGCTCGCCGACGTGAGCGGCGTGGCCCTGTCGAGGAACCCGGCCGGCCTGATCAGTGCCCTCCACAAGCTCGAATCCAACGACGAGCCGTTCGCCCACTTCAACCACGCCACGGCGGCGATGTGCATCGACGACCCCCTCCAGCACCACGGCAGCTGGCTGCACCACCTGTTCGACACCCATCCCCCGCTCGCCGAGCGGATCGCCGTCCTCGAACGCATCTACCACGGC
>JAODBQ010000162.1 GCA_025464045.1 Ilumatobacteraceae bacterium | reverse complement strand
CGACAGCGCGTAGATCGTCTCGCGCGGCCGGGGCAGCACGTGGCCGGCGACGTGCACCGCCGGGCCACCGACCCGGTCGCGTTCTGTGTAGCGGTGCACGCTGCTGCGGTGGAGGTGGTGCACGACGATCGACCGGCTCGGGTTGGAGATCGTCATCCCGACGCGTTGCGCCTCGGCGGCGATGCGGCTGTCGCAGCCGGGCGTGCCGAGGTGGAACCCGGCGGACATCTGCCGCACCGGCGACTCGAAGATCCACGCGTCCTGGCTCCCGGGGTGGTCGAAGTAGACCGTCGTCCCGTCGGGCTGCTCGTCCCACCGGGAGAGGCAGAGGAGCTGGCCGAAGAGGTCGTGGCCGTCGAGCAGTCCCAGCGTGTCGTCGAAGAACACATCCGCGTTGGCGATGACGACCGTCTCGTCGCGCAGCTGTGCGTTGGCGTACGCGAACAGGTCCGCGTACGTCAGGCGCCGCCGGTGCTCGACGACGCGCACCTTGGCGCGGTCCTGCGGATGGACCTGGGCGAGCACCTCGGCGGCCGATGAGTCGTCTTCGAGGAGCACGTGGACCTCGGCGAGGCGCGGGTTCGCCGCGTTGCGCCGAAGGCACTCGCCGATCTCGCCGCGACGCCGATCGTCGGCGTCGTGGTAGTAGCCGACCGACAGGATCACCTCGCCACGATCGCGTGGCTCCGTGGCGGCCGCGTCAACGCTGCGTCGCCGGCACGTCAGCCGATCCGTCGAACCACGGCACCTGACGATCCGAGGTGGCCCCGAACATCTGCATTGACTTTTCTACCAGACGTACGGTAGAACGTGCGGCGGGGAAGATCATCGCCTTCGCAGGCACTCGGGTCCTACGTCCGCGACCATACATCGGCGCGCCGTAGGGGACGCGAGCTGTGCTGGGTCGATGCACGAGATGGGGGATGAGCATGGGTTCTGGCGATCAGTCTGTTGACCAGGGGGACGAGGGCGAGATCACACCGATCCCTCCGGGAACGTTCGGGTTCGGGCACGCGCACGGCTTCTCACGGCGTTCGCTGCTCGCCGGCGGGGCGCTCGCGCTGTCCGCGATCGCGGCCGCATGCAGCAGCGACGCCAAGACCACCACCACGACGGCAGCGCCGACCACGGCGGGTGCGACGGCGACGACGACAGGCTCGACGGCGGCCACCGGCGCGCCGACCACGACCGCTGCCGGCAGCACGGTTACGACGGCGGGCGGAGCCACGACGACGGGCGCCGGCACCGCAGGTGCGACGACCGTCGCCGGCAGCGTGGCGCCCGAGGCGCAGACGGAGACGTTGACGCTCGGCGTGCAGAGCCTCCAGGAGCAGTACGTCGATCCTCACTTCGCCGTCGGCGGCCTGATCTTCCCGCTGACGTGGGCGATCAGCGAGGGTCTCTACCGCCAGGACCAGAACGCGCAGTACCTCCCGGCGCTGGCGACGTCCTACACGCTCAGCGACGACAAGCTGACGTGGACGTTCACGCTGCGCACCGGCGTCAAGATGCACGACGGTTCGGCCTTCACCGCGAACGATGTGAAGACGGCCGTGGACCGGATCATCCAAGGCGCGGACTTCACCCACCTGGCGACGTTCAAGTCGTACGTCACCGCGGCGAACGTGATCGACGACACGCACGTCGCCATCGTCACGAACAAGCCGTACGCGACGCTCGTCTCCGACATGCCGCCGCCGATCCCCACCGGGTACTACAACCAGGTCGGCGATGCAGCGTTCCGCAAGGCGCCGATGGCCGCGGGCGCGTGGAAGTTCGCGTCGCAGTCGCTCAACGCCGACGTCCGCTACGACCGCTTCGACGACTACTGGGACCCGACGCGCAAGCCCAACTTCAGGAAGCTCGTGTTCCTCATCGTGCCGGACGAGTCGAGCCGCGTCGCCGGCATCCAGACCGGCTCGCTCGACATCGCCTTCGGCCTCAGCGCCGCCGCGGCGAAGCAGTTCGACGGCGACAGCAAGAACAAGGTCAACGAGACGAAGGACACCGCGCTCGCCTACGTGTTCGCGATCGACAACAACTTCCCCGATCAGCCGTCGCCGCTCCTCGACGTCAACGTGCGCAAGGCGCTGCTGATGGCCATCGACCGCGACGGCATCGCCAAGTCCCTGTACGGCGGCTTCGCCCGCACGGCGCAGAGCCCGATCCCGCCCGTGATGATGGGCTTCGACCCGTCCGTGAAGGCGCTGCCCTACGATCCCGAGGGGGCGAAGAAGATGCTCGCCGCCGCGGGCGCGGCCGGGATGTCGCTCACCCTCAACTCCTACAACGCGACGCCGTCCATCCCGGACGTCGCCAAGCTGGCCGAGACGATCGCCTCGCTGTGGAACGCGATCGGGATCAAGACGACCCTCAACGTCGCCGACTCCGGAACGATCCTGCCGGCGTGGCGATCCAAGCAGCTGAAGGGCGCGGGTCTGCTCGCCGGTCCCGTCTACTTCTACGTGGAGCCGTCACGGTTGACGTCCTCGTTCTTCTCGAGCAAGGCGGCCTATTCGACGGTCAGCAACGCCGAGCTCGACGCGCTCGTGGACCAGATCAACCAGGAGACCGACAAGGCCAAGCGCACCGCACTCGGCAAGCAGCTCAGCGACCTGCTCAGTGCCCAGCTCTGGGGCCTGCCGATCATCACGGTCTCGTCGCTCGCCGTCACCGGTCCGAACGTCGCCAGCTACACCACGATGGCGGGGTGCCCGTACGCGGGACCGCTGTACTGGCTGAGCGCGAAGTAGGGCACGTTGCTGCGT
>JAODBQ010000158.1 GCA_025464045.1 Ilumatobacteraceae bacterium | reverse complement strand
GACGAGCTCGGTGCCGACGACCTCGAGGCACTGCGTGCTCGACTCGCCCGTCTCGACCGCGGTCGGCCGTGGACCCGCTCGACGCTGCGCCTGATCGAGCGCTACCCGGGCGTGGTGTCCACCGCGCTCGCACGCCATGCGGGGATGGACAGGGCAGCGTTCAAGCTCGACGTCCGCAAGCTCAAGGAGCTCGGCCTCACCGAGAGCCTCGACATCGGCTACCGCCTCTCCCCCCGCGGTGAAGCCCTCCTGCGCGCCATCGACTGAGTCCCCGCGCCAGCACATCACTGGCCGCGCAGCGCCCCGCCGGCCCACGCGGCTCCAGCGCTCACCGCCGCGCTCCGGCGTACCGGTCATCATCCCGCCGAGGGGTGCTCCGTCGGATGATGACCGGTACGCGTGTTGCGGGATCGGGCACAGGTTCGGGAGGAGCGGGGCGGCGGGCCGCGCCCGCGGGCCCTCAGCCGGGGAGGGCGACGATCGCCTCGTGCTCGAGCGAGGCGATCAGCTCGCCGTCGATCTCGATCAGCACGTCGAGCACCGCCCGCTCGCCGGTCGGCTGCTCGAAGCGGCGCACGACGGTGGCATGGACGTCGGCGACCGCGCCGGCGGGGGCCACCGCGTGGTGACGGATGATGCTGCGGGTGTGGATCCACGCCCCACGGGCGACGTCGACGTGCACGACCTGGTTGGCGATCGCCGGCCACACGGCGGGGTGGACGATCCCGCGGTCGCGGTACAGCGACAGCTCGTCGCCGGCGCGCCAGCCGTACTCCGTGCCGAGCTCGCCGACCAGCTCGATCCGCCGCGTCCGCAGCTTCTCACCGTCGCGCAGCAGCTCGACCTGCGCCGATCGGGCCAGCGCGGCGAACGTCGCGCGCACCTCGCCCCCGTCGTCACCCTTTCCGCCACGGCCATCCCCGCCCGTCCGCGCTTCGACGACGACACGGCCACTGTCACCTCCGTCGACCTCGCCGAGCCCGCGCACGATGCTGTCGGCGTCGATCACCGGGACGCACTCGACGATGTCGCCGTCGAACACCGGCTTGCGGAAGCGCACCTCGCCCCCACCGGAACGCAACCACTCCTCACCCCACGCGGCGACCACCGGGTGGGTGAGGTAGGCGTAGGTCGTCACTCCCGCGACGAGCGCGCGGGGGAAGCCGGCGGCCTGTGCGCCGGCGTCGGTGTGGATCGGGTTCCGCGCGTGTTCGGGCAGGTTCGCGGCCACCACCGTCCACGGCTGCACGTCGCGTGAGCGCATCTCGCTCATGACGTCGCGAAGCGGTCGCGCAGCTCGCGCTTGAGCACCTTGCCGCTGACGTTCTTGGGGATCTCGTCGACGAACAGCACCTGACGCGGTGTCTTGAACCCGGCCAGCTGCCCCCGGCAGAAGCGGATGATCTCGGCGTCCGTGACGGCGGCCTCGGCGCGCAGCGTGACGACGGCCGCCACCCGCTCGCCCCACGTGTCGTCCGGGATCCCGATGACGGCAGCTTCCGACACGGCCGGGTGGGCGTAGAGGATCTCCTCCACCTCACGGGAGTAGACGTTCTCTCCGCCGGTGATGATCATGTCCTTCATCCTGTCGACGATGTAGAAGTAGCCCTCCTCGTCGCGCCGGGCGAGGTCGCCGGTGTGGAACCAACCACCCTTGAACGCCTCGACCGTGGCCTCCGGCTTGTCCCAGTAGCCGACGAGCAGTTGCTCGCCCTTGATCACGATCTCCCCGATCTCGCCGGGCGGGAGCTCGTTCATCTCCTCGTCGACCACCTTCGCCGCGGCCAACGGCATCGGCATGCCGCACGACGCGAGGAGGTGCTCTTCACCGTTGACGGCACGCACGTGGGCCGAGACCGGGTGCATCAGCACGTTGCCGCCGAGCTCGGTCATCCCGAACCCGGACCACACCACGGGTCCGAAGCGGGCGATGGCCGCCTTGAGCACCTCGACCGGCATCGCCGCCGCGCCGTATCCGATGCTGCGCAACGTCGACAGGTCGTGGGTGTGCAACCCGGGGTGCTGGAGCAGCACGGTCATCATCGTCGGGGCGAGCCCGCTCGCGGTGATCTCGTGCTCGTCGACGAGGTCGAACCAGAGCCCCGGTTCGTACGCCCGCATCAGCACCACCGAGGCGCCGACCATGTGGTGCTGGGTGACGAGGTAGCCCGAGACGTGACACATCGGGAAGCACATCAGCGACCGGTCCTCGCGCTGCACGTCGTAGGCGATGATCGCGTTGAGGAGCGCCGTGATCAGGCTGCGGTGGGTCAGCATCGCCCCCTTCGGCCGGCCGGTGGTACCGCTCGTGTAGAGCTGCCAGGCGACGTCGTCCTCGCTCGGCCGGGGGAGCTCCGGCGGCGGATCGACCGCGGCAACCAGCTCGTCGTAGGCCAGGAGGTCGGAGCGGGTGCCGTCGTCGCCCGTCGCCGGACCGCCGATCACGACGATGTGCTTCACGGTCGGGAAGTCGGCGCGCACGTCCAGCATCGACTGCAGGAACTGGTGCTCGACGAGGAGGATCGTGGCCTGTGAGTTGTCGATGATCCACGCGAGCTCGTGGGGGTTGAGGCGGTAGTTGAGGAACACGAGCGCCATGCCGGCGGCAGGCACGCCGTAGTACGCGTCGACGTACTCCACCGTGTTCTGGCTGAGGATCGCGACCCGGTCCCGTGGCGCACCGAGCTGCGCCATCGCCGTCGCGAGGCGGCGGGCCCGTTCGTGCAGCTGGGCGAAGGTGAACTCGCCCGCCTCGGTCACGAGGGCGAGGCGGTCCGGCTCCTTGATCGAGTTCAGCTCGAGGATGTCTCCCATCAGCATTGCGTTCCCCTCCCCAGTGAGGTCGCGCGACGGCGCAGGCCCGGAAGCTACAGGACGTGGCACGGGGTGGGTCAGCGGAAGTCCCGGCTGGCGTTGCTGGCCGGGACCGGCAGCAGGGACAGCTCGTCGGCGACGATGTTGATCACGCCTTCGCTGCGCTCCAACCGGCCGCGGATGAGCATCGCCGGGGCCCCGCGGGCGATCGTGCGGTAGCGCGCCCAGCAGCCCTTGGAGACGACGACGTTGATCAACCCGGTCTCGTCCTCGAGGTTGAGGAAGGTGACGCCCTGCGCCGTCATCGGTCGCTGGCGGTGAGTGACGACGCCGGCGACGAGCACCCGCGACCGCGGCTCGACGTCCCACAGCCCGGCCGACGTGACCACGCCCAACGACGTCAGCTCGGCGCGCAGGAACTGCGTCGGGTGCCCGGTGGGCGCGACGCCGGTGGCCCACAGATCAGCGACGGCGACCTCCACCGGTTCCATCCCGGGCAGCGACGGAGCCGTGGTGCCGACGACGATGCCCGGCAGCCGACCGGGCCGGGACTGGACCGCGGCGCCCACCGCCCACAGCGCCCCACGGCGCTCGAGCCCGAAGCACTCGCCGAACGACCCGGCGGTGGCCATCGCCTCCAGCTGCGCCAAGGTGAGCGCGGGCACGGTGCGCACGAGGTGCTCCAGCGAGTCGTACGGCCGCCCGGCGGCGATCTCCTTCGCCAGCTCGAGGCCGATGCCGCGCACCGACGAGATCCCCAGCCGCACGGCAACGGCTCCTGTCGACTCGGGGCACGGCTCGAGGTCGGCGAGCGCCAGCGACGCGTTGAGGTCCGGCGTGCGCACCACCACGCCGTGCCGGCGGGCGTCCTGGGTGAGGGTGTGCGGGCTCCAGAAGCCCATCGGCTGGGCGTTGATCAGTGCCGCGCAGAACGCCGCCGGCTCGTGGTACTTCAACCACGACGAGGCATAGACGAGGTAGGCGAACGACACGCTGTGCGACTCGGGGAAGCCGTAGTTGGCGAACGCCGCCATCTTCACGAACAGCTCGTCGGCGATCTCGCCGGTGATGCCGCGCTCGGCCATCCCCTCGAACAGGCGCTGCTTGAGCCGCTCCATCCGCTGCCGGCTGCGCTTGGACCCCATCGCCTGACGCAGCTCGTCGGCCTCGGCAGGGCTGAACCCGGCGACGTCGATGGCCATCTGCATCAGCTGCTCCTGGAACAGCGGCACGCCGAGCGTCTTGCCGAGGCTGTTCTCGAGCAGCGGGTGCAGGAAGGTGACCGGCTCCTGGCCGTTGCGCCGGCGAATGTACGGGTGCACCGAACCGCCCTGGATCGGACCGGGCCGGATCAGCGCGACCTCTACCACGAGGTCGTAGAACTTGCGCGGCCGCAGCCGCGGCAGGGTGGCCATCTGCGCCCTGCTCTCGATCTGGAACACGCCCACCGTGTCGGCCCGACAGAGCATCGAGTACACCTCGTCGTCCTGGGGGATCGTGGCCATGTCGACCGTGTAGCCACGGTGCTCGCCGATCAGGTCGATGCACAGGTGCAGGGCGGTTAGCATCCCCAGTCCGAGCAGGTCGAACTTCACCAGCCCGGTCGCGGCGCAGTCGTCCTTGTCCCACTGCAGCACGCTGCGCTGGTCCATCCGCGCCCACTCCACCGGACAGACCTCGATCACCGGTCGATCGCAGATGACCATCCCACCGGAGTGGATCCCGAGGTGGCGCGGCGCGTCCTCGATCTCCCGGGCCAGGGTGATGACCTGCTCGGGGATGTCGTGCCCGGTCTGGTTCGCCGGCGCCGAGAGGTTGCCCCACGCGTCGAGCTGCTTGCTCCACGCGTCCTGCTGGCCGGGCGCGTAGCCGAGGGCGCGGGCCATGTCGCGCACGGCGGACTTCGCCCGGTACGTGATCACGTTGGCCACCTGCGCGGTGTGGTGGCGGCCGTACCGCTCGTACACGTACTGGATGACCTCCTCGCGGCGGTCGCTCTCGATGTCGATGTCGATGTCCGGCGGCCCGTCGCGCTCCGGCGACAGGAACCGCTCGAACAGCAGCCCGAGCTCCACCGCATCGGCGTTGGTGACCCCGATCGCGTAGCAGACCGCACTGTTCGCGGCGCTCCCCCGACCCTGGCAGTAGATGTTCGCCCGGCCGCAGAACTGGACGATGTCCCACACCACCAGGAAGTAGCCGGCGAAGCCGAGCGATTCGATCACCGCCAGCTCGTGGTCGATGGTGCCCCATGCTCGGGCCCGCTTGGACAGGTCCTCGTGGGCCGGCGGACGTTCGCCGTAGCGGTGCAGCGCACCCGCGGTGACGATCGCCCGCAGCTGTTCCATCTCCGTGAGCCCCTCGTCGCACGGGAACGGCGGCAGGTTCGGGGCCACCAGCGACAGATCGAACGCCGCGGCCCGACCGATCTCGGCGGCGAGCTCGACCACGCCCGGGTAGCGCAGGAACCGGCGGGCCTGCTCGGCGCCGCTGCGCAGGTGGGCACCTGCCGCGGCCGGCAGCCACGGGTCGAGCTCGTCGAGGCTGCGCCGGGCTCGCACCGCGGCGACAGCGGTGGCCAGCTTGCGCTGGGCGGGGATCGCGTAGTGGACGTTGTTGGTCGCCACGCAGCCGACGTCGTGACGGGCGGCGAGCTCGGCGAGGGCATCGTTGCGCACCGAGTCGAGCG
>JAODBQ010000126.1 GCA_025464045.1 Ilumatobacteraceae bacterium | reverse complement strand
CCGTCGTTGACGCACTGGTTGCGGATCAGCGTCTGCAACAGCTCGGTGGTCGCCCCGGCATGTTCGTTGGCCATGAGCTTTCGTACCACATCGTCGCGCGCCCCAGACCCGACGCGGGCGAACGGCTCCCGGACCGAGCGTGGTCGCCCATCTACGATGGCCGTGTGCCGCCGACCGCAACGATCGACCGCGCCACGGTCGAGCGCTTCCGGGCCGGTGACGAGGCCGCGGTGCGCACGATCTACCGCGCGTACTCCGGCGTCGTGTGGGGCGTCGCGATGCGCGTCCTGCGCGACCGGTCGCTCGCCGACGAGGCGACCCAGCAGTCCTTCCTGCAGGCGTGGCGCCATGCCGCCGGGTTCGAGCCGGACCGCGACCTCGCCCCGTGGCTGGTCACGATCGCCAAGCGCGTCGCCATCGACATCTACCGCCGCGAACAGCGCCGGCCGACGAGCGCGATGGACGACGCCGCGACCAACCACCCGTCGCTCGTGACCATGCCCCCGGACGTCGAACAGGCGTGGGAGGTCGCCCAGGTGCGCCTCGCGATCGGCACGCTCGGCGCCGACGAGCAGCAGATCGTGCGGATGCAGCACCTCGACGGGCTGACCCACAGCGAGATCTCCGAGCGTCTCGGCCTCGCCCTCGGCACCGTGAAGTCGCGGTCCTTCCGTGCCCACAAGACGCTCGCCGCACGCCTGGCCCACCTGCGCTGCGCAGAACCCGGAACTGCAGAACCGAACACCCCCCGCCGACGTACTGGCTCAGGAGAGGAGCGCGTCCCGTGACTCGCCACACCGACGACTGGACCAACCGTGATGGATGACGAGGAGCTGACGCCCGAGGAGGCGGCGACGATCGAGTCGTTCAGCGCGCTGCTCGTCGACGAGTCGGTGTGGGGTGGGCCGTCGCCCGGCCTCGACGACCTGATCGTCGCCCAGATCGCCGCCGAGCGCACGACGACGCCGGACTCCGACCGCGCCGCCGACGGGGACTGGGGGGCTGCGGCCGATGCGCCGCTCGCGCTCGTCGCACCAGTCGTGCCGATCACGGCGGCACGCGGAGCGACGCGGCGCAGGTGGTGGTCGATCGCCGGCGCGGCCGTCGCCGGCGCAGCTGCGGCCGCATTGATCACCACCGCCGTCGTCCGCAACGACGACACCGCGACCACCGCCGGCGAACAGCGCGTCGAGCTGCGCGGCACCGACCTCGCACCCGGCGCCGGTGGTGCGGCGCGGCTCAGCTCCAACCGGTCCGGCGTGCGCATCGACCTCGCCGTCTCCGGCCTGCCCGAGCGGATCGGCGGCGACTTCTACCAGGTGTGGCTGAAGAACTGCGCGGGCACGCTGCTCGTCCCGGCGGGCAGCTTCCACGACCTCGCCGACGCCGTCGCGTGGGCCGGCGTCTCACTCGCCGACTACCCGATCATCACCGTCACCCAGGAATCCGCCGTCGGCGGGAAGGATCCGGCGCAGGGCTCGTCCGGGCTGATCGTCGCCAGCGCCAACGTCGCCAGCTGCCCCAGCTGAGGAGTCGGCCGACAGGCCGTGGGCGCCCATGGCCACGCGCCGCGGCGCGGTAGATGCCCTTCGCCGATGTCGAGCGCGACGCAGTGGCTGAAGCTCGACACAGCAGACACGCAGCGCCGCGGACGGCGAGCGTGGCATCGGGTATGGTGTACAAGTCAAATACAAGTTCGAGGAGATTTGAGCACGATGGCCAAGATCAAGGTGACGACCCCGGTGGTCGAGATGGACGGCGACGAGATGACCCGGATCATCTGGCAGTTCATCAAGGACAAGCTGATCCTGCCGTACCTCGACATCGAGCTCGACTACTACGACCTCGGCATCGAGCACCGCGATGCCACCGACGACCAGGTCACGATCGACTCCGCCATGGCGACCAAGAAGTACGGCGTCGCGGTGAAGTGCGCGACGATCACCCCGGACGAGGCGCGCGTCGAGGAGTTCGGGCTGAAGAAGATGTGGAAGAGCCCGAACGGGACCATCCGCAACATCCTCGGCGGGGTCATCTTCCGCGAGCCGATCGTCATCGACAACATCCCCCGCCTGGTGCCCGGTTGGACGAAGCCGATCATCATCGGCCGCCACGCCCACGGCGACCAGTACAAGGCCACCGACTACAAGGTGCCGGGCGCCGGCACCGTCACGCTCACCTACACGCCCAAGGACGGGACGGCGCCGGTGGAGATGCAGGTCGCCGAGTTCGGTGACGACGGTGGCGTGACGATGGGCATGTACAACTACAACGACTCGATCCGCGACTTCGCCCGCGCCTCGCTGCGCTACGGCCTCGAGCGCGGCTACCCGGTCTACCTCAGCACCAAGAACACGATCCTCAAGTCCTACGACGGCTCGTTCAAGGACATCATCGAGGAGGTCTTCCAGTACGAGTTCAAGGCCGAGATGGACGCGGCCGGCCTCACCTACGAGCACCGCCTGATCGACGACATGGTCGCCGCGGCGATGAAGTGGGAGGGCGGCTACGTATGGGCCTGCAAGAACTACG
>JAODBQ010000116.1 GCA_025464045.1 Ilumatobacteraceae bacterium | reverse complement strand
CACCCACCCGTTCTCCCGGGCCGAACCTGACCCACAGATCAAGCAGGAGGGCCTGATATCGCGCAGCCGAGATGCCCGCTATCGCCGGTCTCCGGAACTGAGGGCGTCCCGTGGGAAGACGCCGGCGTCGTGGTTGTGAGTTCTGTGTTGACATGCTCTGTCCGACCTCGGCGGGACGCGCACGGTGGGCCCGGTCGGTCATTCGCGTCTGGCGCCGCCCCGTGGCGTTCAAGGACCCTCATGGTGTCATCCCATGACATCGTTCTCCTCATGACGATGGAGGGATCATTCCAGCTCGGCGACTTGTGCCGCGTCGGGCGCGACGCGGGGCGCCGGCTACGGTGTCGTCGAGCGCGCGCGAGGGGGTCCCGTGGAGCACGAGCACATCCATATCAATGCGGTGTTTCCGAACATCGACCCGGCGCGAGTCGACGAGTTCAATGCACTCGCTGCGGAGCTGTTGGAGATCACTCAGGGAGATGCGGGCGCGTTGCAGTACGACTGGTACATCAGCGACGACAACACCCGCTGTGTCCTTCGTGAGACCTACACCGACTCTGCTGCCCTGCTCGCTCATCTGCCGTTGGTCAATGAGCATCTCATCAAGATCGGTGAGATCAGCGGTGGCATCGACGCCGACATCCTCGGCGCCGCATCGCCGGAGCTCCAGGCCGTGATCGAGGCGGCCGGGACCCGCAGCTACCGCTACTTCCAGGGCAAGTAGCCCCAGCGGCGCGCAAGAGCGACGCCAAGGTCAGTCACGCCAGACCCGACGCAATTGCACGTTGTTCCGCGCGCTAACACTGCCAGCGCCGCGCTGCCCCAGAAAGGCGCCGCAGTCTCGGTCGTCGCACGGTGCCCTCCAACGCCGGGAGCGGGTCGCCATGTCCGCAGGCGGACACGCTTGAGCAGCCCATTCAACGATGTCCGAGTGACCCCGCCGACGGGTGTCACCTCGTCCTTGGGGGTACGTTGCGGCCCGTGATGGCTGATCACAGAGACGAGGCATCGCCTGGCGAGATCACGCCGTATGCGCGACTCGATGAGGTACTCGTGGAGCATGCCCACGAGTTGCGCAATGCGCTGAGGGACAACTTCATCGGGCTGTACCCGATTGGCTCGCTCGCGGTCGGCGACTTCGACCTGACGAGTGACGTCGACTTCGTTGTCATCACCGAACGATGGTTGACCGACTCGGACGTGCGACACATCCAATCCGCTCACGCAAAGTCGACGGCCAGGACTTCCCGTTGGGTCAAGCACCTCGAGTACTCGTTCTTCGCTCTTTCGGAGCTGTCCAAGAAGTCGTCCCCGTACGGTCCAGGAGGGCGACGCATCGAACAGACCGATCGCCAACTGTGGTACTTCGGCAATGGAAGCTCGACGATCGAGCGATCCGATCACGACAACACGCTCGTGACTCGCTGGACGCTCCGCTACGCCAGCAGGCCCGTCCTCGGTCCGGAGCCTCCGTCGTTCGCCCCGGACGTCACGGCCGACGAGCTCCGAAAGGAGATCAGGAACTCGATGGTCGGGTGGGAGCAGCTCGTGCGGGGTGATCCGCTCACATTCCGCAACCGCTTCCACCAGGTTTTTCTGGTGTTGAACAACTGTCGCGCGCTGCAAGACCTCCACGAGGGCAGGATCACCTCCAAGTTGGACGGCGTGAGATGGGCAAAGCTCCATATCGACCATCGCTGGCACGAGCTCATCGACTACTGCTGGCGGGAGCGCCAGGACACCGCGATCCACGTCTCACAGCCCGCAGACCCAGATGCCTTCCGACAGACGCTCGACTTCATGAGCTCCTCGGCCCGCCTCGCCGAGCAGTTCCGCCTGCCAACTGAGTAGCACGTCAACGACCGCTGGCGTTCGGGCCGGTGGTCGGCTGACTACACGTCAAACGTCCCACCGCAGCGGCGATCCGCTGGTTCAGCCTCAGGCGACGACGGCCAGCGCGCGAACCGGAAACGTCCCCATCCCAACCACCGCTGGCGGTGCCGCAGTGAACGTGAACGTCGTCGCCTGGATTTGATCGAGGCCGCGTAGGTGTTCGACGATCGGGATGCCAGCGCCGAGCAGCGCAGTGTGCACGGGGCGGTCGCCGCCGCGAGTGTCGTCGATGTTCACCGAGTCGATCCCGACGACAGCGGCCCCACCCGCCACGAGCCGCTCCACGGCATCCATGGCAACGAACGGGTGCATGCCATCGCCGTACGTGTCGGTGGCCCAGTAACGGTCCCAACCGGTATGGAACAACACTGCCGCACCCGCCACGTCGAGGCCATCGAGGAGCGCCGCGTCGGCCACCTGGGCACCGGTCGCATCGATCAGCACGCCTCGTACGCCGACGACGCGAGCGAGGTCGAGCCCGGCAAGATCGTGGCCGTCGGCAAAACGATGGAACGGCGTGTCGAGATACGTGCCGGTGTTGGAGACCATGTCGATGTGACCGATCTGGAACTCGTAGCCCGGCGCGTAGCGTTCGCGTGACGCCGCCCGCGAGAGGTGGTCAGAGATCGCGGGCGCTGGCAGGCCCGGATACGTCACGAGCCCATCGCTGATCACGTGGCTGAGGTCGATGATGCGCATCCCACAAGTCTCGTCAACGCGACCCCTGGCGGCGGAACAGCTTCACGGCCGCCGCCCTCGACAGCTCGAGTCCACCCGCACCACAGCGATCGGTCCGAGTCTGGTCCCCTGCTGGCGGAACAGACCGACCGCTAGACAATCTCGATCCGATGCCCATCGGTTCGCTCCTCGAAGTCACGAGACCACCTGTCCCCAAACGCCCACCCGACCTCTATTTGTGTCTGATATTGCTGGTCTTGTCAAGCAGCATATCGGTTGGATTATTGATGTTTGGTCGTGTTTGTTCAACCGTTCCTGCGAGTTGTTCGAACGGATCTTCGGCCAGTGCTCCAC
>JAODBQ010000115.1 GCA_025464045.1 Ilumatobacteraceae bacterium | reverse complement strand
GGTGGGCAGCGTCCCACGCGGTCAACGCCTCGGTGATCTCGTGCAGCCACTCGTCGAGCTGCGACTGCGGCCGGGCGTTCAGCGCGGGGAACGAACCGACGATCCCGGCCGTGCACTCGGCGACCACCAGCTCGGGTTGCGAGACCAGGAACATCGGCGCCGCGATCACCGGGATGCGGAGTCGGCCTTCGAGGACCTGTGGCATCGTCATGTCAGTTGTCTAGTGGAACGGACTCGCCGATGTCGAATGAGGCACCGCTCCGAACGAGCGCTGGCGACCGACGGACCGGACGGTTCGGCATCTGCGCACGGCCGGTCGTATGGTCGCTCGCCATGGACCCACGGGGAAGGATCGCGGTCGTCACCGGCGCAGCAGGCGGCATCGGCGGGGCGCTCGTGCAGGCGCTGCTCGACGCCGACGCCGAGCTCGTGGTGGCGACCGACCTGCGCGAGAGCGCGATCGCCACCGGTGACCGCATCGTCGCCGCTGCGCTCGACGTCGGCGACGAAGCCGCGACCATCGCGCTCGTCGACGAGGTCGAGATGGCGCACGGGCCGATCGACCTGTGGTTCGCGAACGCGGGCCTCGCCGTCGGTGGCGGTGCGGATGCACCCGACGAGCTGTGGGCGAACCAGTGGCGGGTCAACGTGATGGCCCACGTGTATGCGGCGCGGGCGCTGCTCCCGGGTTGGATCGAGCGCGGCGAGGGGCATCTCGTGACGACCGCGTCGATGGCCGGGATCCTGACGTCGTTGGGCGACGGGGTGTATGCGGCGACGAAGCACGCCGCCGTGGGCTTCGCCGAGTGGATGGCGATCACCCACGCTGATCAGGGCATCAAGGTGTCGTGCATCTGTCCCGGGGCGGTGGACACGGCGATGCTGCGCGGCGCGGTGGGCGACGCGACGAAGGCGGCGGCGATCATCGGCGGCGGCGAGGTGCTGTCGCCCGAGGAGGCGGCGGCGCGGGTGATCGCCGCGGTCATCGACGACGAGTTCCTGATCTACACCCACCCCGAGCTGAAGACCTTCGTCGAGCGCAAAGCCGGCGACACCGGCCGCTGGATCCGCGGCATGTCGCGGCTGTGGGGCCGTTCGCAGCAGCTGCTGGACTGATCCCGGCGTCGTCGAAGTGCGGCGCCGCCCGGGCGAACGAACCGTCTCGTCGAGCGCGATGAGCGTGCGCCGTCCAGCCGGGCTCCGCCCCAATCGGCGCCCGGGCCGTACCGGACATCTCGTGACCGAGCGGATCTCGGCCGGATCATGACCACCAGCCCGGATGTGGGCGTCGCCGGCCCGCCGCCCGAGGCGGGTTTGGTCGCGGCGACTGGCTATGACAGGGACAGGACCAGAGGCGCCCGCAACGGGACGCCTCGACAGGAGGAACCGTGGGACGTCACCACCGCGTGCTCATCGCCAATCGCGGCGAGATCGCGATCCGCATCGCCAAGGCGGCCGACGCGCTCGGCATGGGCTCAGTCGCGGTCTACCCGCGGGTCGACGAGTGGTCGTTGCACACGCGGCTCGCCAGCGAGTCGCGGCTGATCGGTGGCGCTGGTGATTCGATCGCCGCGTACCTCGACGTCGACGCGCTCGTGCAGGTGGCGATCGAGACCGGCTGCGACTGCGTGCACCCCGGCTACGGGTTCCTGGCCGAGAACGCCGGGTTCGCCGAGCGCTGCGCTGCGGCCGGGCTGACGTTCGTCGGGCCGCCGCCTGCCGCGCTCGCCCTGTTCGGCGACAAGGTCGAGGCTCGTTCCCTGGCCACGTCGCTCGGCATCCCCGTGGTGCCCGGCAGCCCTGGTGCGGTCGCGTCGGCGGACGAGGCGGCGCGAGTCGCGGCGGAGATCGGCTACCCCGTGATGTTGAAGGCGTCAGCCGGGGGCGGCGGGCGGGGGATCCGTGCCGTGTCGCGACCAGAGGACATCGCCGAGGCGTTCGAGCGTTGCCGCAGCGAGGCCGAGGGTTCGTTCGGCGACGGCACGTTGTTCGTCGAGCGGCTGATCGCGCGCCCTCGCCACATCGAGGTCCAGATCCTCGCGGACACGGCCGGCGACGTGGTCCACCTCTACGACCGGGACTGCTCTGTGCAGGTTCGCAACCAGAAGCTCGTCGAGGTGGCGCCCGCACCGGGGCTGGACCCGGCGCTGCGCGAGCAGATCTTCGCCAGTGCGATCGCGCTCGCCACCGCATCTGGCTACGTCAACGCCGGAACCGTCGAGTTCCTCGTGCTGCCGGAGACCGCCGAGCACTTCTTCATCGAATGCAACCCGCGCATCCAGGTGGAGCACACCGTGACCGAACAGGTCACCGGCGTCGACCTGGTCGAGGCGCAGTTCCGCATCGCTGCCGGTGAGACCCTCGGCGCGCTCGGCCTCGCCGACCAGGACGCCGTCGGCGCGCCGCGGGGCTTCGCGGTGCAGGCCCGCGTTGTCGCCACCGGTGTCGGCCGGCTCACCGCGTACAAGGAGCCGTCCGGACCGGGCGTGCGCGTCGATGCGTGCGGGTACGTCGGCTACGCCCCACCGGCGCAGTTCGATCCGCTCCTCGCGAAGGTGATCGGTTGGACCGGCTCGAACACGGTCGCCGACGCGGTCGACCGCACCCGCCGAGCCGTCGACGAGCTGCACATCGACGGCCTGCCGACCAACCGGGCCCAGCTGCTGGCGATCCTCGCCCATCCCGACGTCCGCGCCGGGGACGCGCGCACGACGCTGCTCGCCGAGGTGCCCGGTCTCGCCGCGGCGGCGACGCAGGTGACCGGCGACGGTGGACCGTTCGCCCGGTTGGAGCAGGAGGGCGGGGTGACGAGCCGTCCCGCGAGCCGGGGCGTCGCCACCGACGCGCTGGCGCATCCGACGCTGGACGTGGGACCGGACCAGCTCGCGGTCAGCAGCCCGATGGGTGGCACCGTGATCGAGGTGCAGGTGGCCGTGGGCGACGCGGTCCAGATCGGCGACAGCCTCGTGGTCGTCAGCGCGATGAAGATGGAGGCCGTCATCACCGCGCCGATCGCGGGCACGATCGCGGCCCTGCTGGCGCTGCAGCCCGGCGACGCGGTCACGGCCGACACCGTGGTCGCGGTCATCGCCCCGTCCAGCGCGGACGGTGTCGCCGTCCGGTCGCGTGCCAAGCGCGAGGACACCTGGTTGCCGGTGCTGGACGAGGTCGCCGCGCTGCAGCGGCTGGCCGCCGAGCGGTTGGCACCCGGATCGGCCGAGCCCGGCGTCGTGCGCCAGCGCGACCGCAACAAGCTCACCTGCCGGGAGCGGATCACGCTGCTGCTCGACGACGGGTCGTTCCGCGAGGTCGGCAGCCTTGCCGGCTTCGCCAGCTACGACGAGGACGGTCGGCTGTCCGCCTTCACGCCCGCCAACCACGTGGGCGGCTGGGGCACGATCGACGGCCGCACGGCGATCGTCTGCGCCGACGACTTCACGTCGCGCGGTGGGCACGCCGACGGTGCGATCGGCGCCAAGAGCCTCCACCTCGACCGGCTGTCGATGCAGCTGCTCGCCCCCTCGATCCGCTTGCTCGACGGTTCGTCCGGCGGTGGCAGCGTCGCCGCGATGGTCCCCGAGCAGCAGCGCACGGGCGACAGCAACGCGCAGGAGAGCTCCGGCGCGATCCAGGCGGGCAAGCCCCGCGTCAGCGGCGGCGGCGGCTCGTTCCTGCCCGGGCACCTCGGCGTCGAGGACTACGCGGAGCAGCTGGCCACGGTGCCGGTCGTCAACGTGCTGCTCGGCAGCGTCGTCGGCATCGGCGCGGCCAAGGCCGTGCTCGGCCACTTCTCGGTGATGGTCCGCGACATCTCCCAGCTGTTCGTCGCCGGGCCGCCCGTCGTCACGCACGCGATGGGCTACGACATCACCAAGGAGGACCTCGGCGGCTGGCAGGTGCACTGCCGCAACGGGTCCGTCGACAACCTCGCCGAGACGGAGCAGGAGGCGGTGGCGATGACGCGGGCGTTCCTCTCCTACCTGCCGTCGAGCGTGCACGAAGCGCCGCCGGTGCTCGCGACCGATCCGGGCGATCCGCCTGACCGGCGCGACGAGGAGCTGCTGACGATCATCCCGCGCAAGCGCACGACCAGCTTCGACGTGCGCCGCAGCATCGAGCTGATGGTCGACCGCGGCTCGTTCTTCGAGATCGGTGCGCTGTGGGGCACCGATCAGGTCACCGGGCTCGCCCGGTTCGACGGTCATCCCGTCGGGGTGATCGCCAACGACAGCCGCCACATCAACGGTGGGGCGCTCACCGCGCCGGGCTGCGACAAGCTCACCCGGCTCCTCGACCTGTGCGACCTGTTCCACCTGCCGGTGCTGAACCTCGTCGACAACCCCGGCTTCGCCGTCGGTCTCGACCACGAGATCGCCGGCACGATCCGCCGCGGCGCGACGTGGATGGTGGCGTTCGCGCAGATCAAGGTGCCGATCTTCACCGTCCTCATGCGGCGCAGCTTCGGCGTCGCCGGGAACTACCAGGCGACGCCCACCCGCCAGCCGGCGGTGCGGGTGACGTGGCCGGCAGCCGACGTCGGTGGCATCCCGCCCGAGGGCGGCATCGAAGCCGCGTACAAGCGCCAGCTCGCCGAGTCCGAGGACCCCGTGGCGCTGCGGGCGGAGATCAACGCCAGGATCGAGAGCGTGCGCGGCCTGATCGGTCCGCTCAACCGGTTCCAGATCGAGGAGCTGATCGACCCGCGCGACACTCGGCGCTACATCTGCGAGTGGATCCGACCGGCGTACAAGGTCGTCGAGCAGATGTCCCGCCAGGCGCCCCGGCTGCGCCAGTTCCGGCCGTGACGACGCGCCTCAATCGGGGTCGTCCGCCGGCGTCTCGAGGCGGGCGATCCACGGACCGCTGACGATCTCCGCCTCGTCCTCGCCGGGCCACGGCGGCATCGTCACGGCGACGCACTCGACGGGGTCGGTGCCGGTGTTGCGCAGCTGGAACGGTGTGCCGGACGTGATGGCGAACGACGCGCCCGGACCGACGACGACGGTGCGCTCGCTGCCGAGCCACATCTCCCAGGTGTTCAGCCGGGTCGTTCGAGGGGAGCATTCGAACACGCCGCGCGGGCGAGCGGATCGGCGACGACGGCTCGGTCCCGACCGGCCTGCTTGGCGACGTACAGCGCGGCGTCCGCCCTCGCGAACGTGTCCGTCCACGACGTGCCGTGATGGAGGGCGAGACCGGCGCTGAGGGTGGCCGCCGGCCGGCGCCGCCGCCAGGACGCGAGCAGCCGCTCGAGGTCGTCGAGCGCGTTCCGGTCCAGGTCCGCGAACACGACGATGAACTCTTCGCCGCCGTAGCGGGCAACGGTCTGGTGGCCGTCGAGCTCCGCAGACAGGAAGGCGCCGAGCTCGATCAGGACCTGATCGCCGCGCTGGTGGCCGAGCGTGTCGTTGACGCTCTTGAAGTGATCGAGGTCGAGGATCGCGAGGGCCTGGCCCGGCTGGAGGCGGTCGAGCATCAGGTTCGCCTGGCGCCGGTTGCCGAGGCCCGTGAGGTCGTCGGTCAGGTTGGCGTTGGCCAGCGCCTCGATCGCCAGGCGGCACTGGGCGTCGGCCAGCTTCATCGCGCGGGTCCGTCGCGCCAACGTCTCACCGACCACCACGGCGAGCGGGACCGAGATCGCGACTGCGGTGAGCGTCGCCCCGTCCGGCAGCCCGACGAAGGCGACGGGCACGAGGTACGCGGCCATGGCCGCAGGAGCCATCGCCACCGCCGACCACGGTGCCTGCCACACGCCGATCCACACGAAGACGACGACGATCCAGATGCCGTAGCTCTCGTTGGGGGTCGCGCGCGACGCCCGATCGATGGCGAGGTACGTCAGGGCGACGAGCGGTAGGACCGACAGGAGGCAGGCTGGCCACCGATGCCACGGCAGCCGGTGGACGACGATGCCGACCACGAGCATGCTGGCGTCGAGGACGAGCGAGGTCGCGGTGTGCCCACCGGACCGGTTCGCAAGCACGTCGAAGGCCACGCCGAAGACGCCCGCGCCGATGAACAGCCACGCCGCCTGTGCAGCCGCCACCTGCCGCCCGTGGTCCGACCGGGAACGATCGACGAGCAGGTGCCGCCAGCGGCTCGGGCGCGTCGCCGGGCAGATCGCCAGCGCCGGCGGCGGGCACGAGCCCTCCCCACCTCGAGTGGTGCCGCGCGGGGGGTGTCGCGGCGTCTCGAGGCGGGGAGCGGATGTCGGGATCGCGACGCGTGCATGCATCGTGAGCACCGGCGGTCTGGTCAGCGGGGCGCTCACCTCGACCTGCACCTCATCGACGGACATCGGTCAACCTGAAGATCGGCACCCCCGGCGCGTGTTCGCAAGTCAAACGCACGATGAATCATCGGTTCGTGGGGTCGGGAGCATGAGCAGAACTCGCGAGAAATGTGACTTCGTGCTCTTCCCCGAGCGCCCCCTGGTGGTCCGGGTGGCGCCCGCGGGCGATGCTCAGGGGACGACGAGCACGGGCACGTCCGAACCGCGCAGGAGCTCGCGCGACACCGAACCGGTGAGCAGGCGGTCGAACCAGTGGGTGTGGTGGGAGCCGACGACGATCACGTCGACGCCATGCTCGTGCGCAGCGTCGAGGATCGCCACCGCCGGATCACCTGTGTCGCCGAGCGGATGCGCGTCGTGCAGCGCGGCCTGGTCGGCGACCTCGGTGGCGCGCTGCTGGGCCACGTCCTGACCCTCCACGTCCTGACCCGCCGCGTCCACGTCCGCGCCGACGATCCCGATGGGTTTCGGCAACGTGAACGGCATCGTAACCGGGGTGGCGATGCCCCAGCCCGAGGTACACGTCGGTGTCAGCGGGGAGAACCCGACGTTGGTCACGAAGTACTCGGCGGCGTCGCCGAACAGCTCGTG
>JAODBQ010000108.1 GCA_025464045.1 Ilumatobacteraceae bacterium | reverse complement strand
GCGTAGCGCTGGTTGCTGTTGAGCTTGATCGCCGGCCCGTGGTTGACCAGCGGACGGTGGTCGGGTTCGTGACGATCCGGGTAGTTCGGGTGGACGGCGTGCGCCCCGTCGGCCGACACGCACGACGAGCTCGCGAGTTGGGTGAGGTAGTCGCTGCGGCTCGTCCCGAACGCGGCGGACAGCCGCTCCAGCACCTGCTCGAGCAGCGGTCCCGCGGCCCCGGTGGTGCTCGCCGAACCGACCTCCTCGTGGTCGAACAGGGCGACGACGGCGATCGCCGACGCGGGCTCGGCCGACACGAGCGCGTCGATCCCGGCCCAGCAGGAGACCTGGTTGTCGATCCGGCCGCTGGCCAGCAGCGACCCGTCGGCACCGAGGATCGACGCCGGGGTGCGATCGAACAGGGACAGCTCCCAGGCCGCGATCTCCTCGGATCCGACGTCGATCTGCTCCGACAGCCAGCGGTTGAACTCGCCGGGCTGGGCGACACCGGTGCCCCAGATCGGCGTGAGGTGGGCCTGCTTGTCCAGCTGCAGACCGCGCTCGTTGACGTCCCGGTCGAGGTGGATCGCCAGCTGGGCGACGCGGCAGATCGGCGCGTCCACTGCGACGTCGGCGCTCGAACCGTCGCGCAGCACCACGCGCCCGGCGAGGCCGAGGTCGCGGTCCAGCCACGAGTTGACGAGCGCGCCGCCGTACACCTCCACGCCCAGCTGCTTCCAGCCGAGCAGCCCGGTGTCGGGGCGCGGCTTGATGCGCAGGCACGGCGAGTCGGTGTGGGCTCCGACGATGCGCAACGGGGCGTGGGGGAGCGCTGCCGTGCCACGCCGCCAGGCGACGAGCGCGCCGCCGCGCACGACGAACCCGGCGGCGGGTGCGTCGGGCCAGGGGTTGGTCAGCAGCATCGGTTCGAAGCCGCCGGCGAGGAGGCGTTGCGCCGCGCTGTCGGCGGCGTGGAACGGCGACGGCGACGCGTCGAGGTAGTTGATCAGGTCGTCCAGCTGGGCCACGGCGGTCACCGTTGGAAGAGCCCGATGGGCAGGCCGGTGCCACGCAGGTGCGGCGTCTCGTTGATCGTGACGACCGAGCGCTCGCCGCTGCGTGCCGCGGCCACCCGGTGGATGCTCGTGTAGTTCGGGTAGAAGAAGCTCTGGCCGCCGACGAGACCGAGGATGTGTGCGAGGTAGGCGTTGATCACTCCACCGTGGCACACGGCGGCGATCGTCTGCCCGCCATGGCGTGCGATCACTCGCTCGATGCTGCCCACCGTCCTGGCGTGGAAGTCCTCCGGCGACTCGTCGTGGGCGGTCCACTCGCCGCGCAGCAGCGCCTGCCACCGCGGATCGTTGGCCGCCTTCAGCTCCTCGATGGGCACGTACTCGTTGGAGTGGCGGTCCCATTCGGCGAGCCCGTCCTCGACGCCGATCTCGACCGCGAAGTGCTCCGCGATCGGCTGCGCGGTCTGGCGGGCGCGCCGCAGTGGACTGGCGTAGACGGCGTCGATGCGTTCCTCGGCGAGGTACCCGGCGAGGTGCTCGGCCTGGGCGTGGCCGGCCTCCGACAGCTCCGGGTCCGCGGCTCCCTCCTCCACCTCGCGGCGCACGGGAAGTGCATGGCGGATCAGCAGCAGCTCCATCAGCGAGTAGATAAGCATGGATGGACGCACGTACGAAGATCGTGGCCACGCTCGGGCCGGCCAGCGAGCCGGTCGCCGTGCTGGACGCGATGCTCAGCGAAGGTGTCGACGTCGTGCGCCTCAACCTCAGCCACGGCACGCTCGAGAGCCACCTCGAGCGGCTCCGACTGGTCCGCGAGGCGGCGACGCGGCTCGGCCAGGTGGTGGCGGTGCTCGCCGATCTGCCCGGACCGAAGGTGCGCGCCGGCCTGCTCCCGGAAGGGGTCACTCTGCTCGCCGCGGGCACGACGATCCGTCTCGTCCCCGGCATCGGACCGAGCACCGCCGACGTCCTGGCCGTCGACTACCCCACGCTCCTCGACGATCTGCACGTCCAGGACCGCGTCGTGATCGGTGACGGCGCGATCTCGCTCGAGGTGCAGTCGATCGACGCGGTGGGGGCGACGGTGGTGGTCCTGACGGGCGGGCAGACGCAGGGCTGCCCGGGCGTGCACCTGCCGAGCGAACGCCTGCGGCTCACCGCGCCGACCGCCGAGGACCTCGAGATGGCCAAGGTGATGGCGGCGCAGGGCGTCGACTTCCTCGCGGTCTCGTTCGTGCGCGCCGCCGAGGACCTGCGCAGGGTGCGTGCGGCCGTCGCCCCGCTGACCGTCCGGCTCGTCGCCAAGATCGAGACGTTGCAGGCCGTGGACGCGCTCGCCGAGATCGCCGCGGAGGCGGATGCGATCATGGTCGCCCGCGGTGATCTCGGGATCGAGTGCCCGCTGGAGGACGTGCCCCACCTGCAGAAGCGGATCATCCGCCACTGCGTCGAGATGGGCGTGCCCGTCATCACCGCGACGCAGATGATGGAGAGCATGATCACCGCACCTGCGCCGACTCGTGCCGAGGTGAGCGACGTCGCCAACGCGGTGTTCGACGGCACCGATGCGCTGATGCTCAGCGCCGAGACGGCGATCGGCGTCGACCCGGTGGCCGTGGTGAAGGCGATGGTGCGCGTCGCCGAGCGCGCCGAGGAGGAGGCGAGCTACACGCAGTGGGGTCGCCGCCTGGCGCGTGTGCAACGTCAGCAGTGGCCGGACGGCCCGCACCGGATCACGATGGCGATCACACATGCCGCCGGACTGGCCGCGGTCGACGCGGGCGCGAGTGCGATCCTCTGCTGCACGAGGTCGGGCCGCACCGCGCAGGCGATGGCCCGCTTCCGGCCGACGCCGCGGCTGCTCGGGCTCTCCCCGGATCCGGCCACCGTGCGCGCCCTCGCCCTGTCCTGGGGGGTCACGCCGCTGCAGACCGGCACCTACTCGTCGACGGACGACCTCGTCTGGTTCGCGGTGGAGACGGCGGTGCAGGGCGGCTACATCCATCCCGGCGAGATCGTGCTCGTGCTCGCCGGGGCACCCGACCGGCCGAGTGGGGCGAGCACCGACGTGCTCCGTATCGTGTCGGTCTCGTGAGGGCGAGCGATGGTGCGGGTCCAGTTGGCCTCTGGAACGACGAGGCCGGCGACCCGTCGGCGCCGCTCATCGCGTTGGTGCACGGCTCGATGGACCGCTCCGCGGGGATGCTCAAGCTCAGCCGTCGGCTCGATCGACGGTTCCGGGTGCTGCGCTACGACCGACGTGGGTACGGCCGATCCGCGCCGCACGGGGGGCCGTTCGACATGGACGCGCAGGTCGCCGATCTCGTCGAGCTGCTCGGTGGACGTGAGGCGGTGGTCGTCGGCCACAGCTACGGCGGCA
>JAODBQ010000100.1 GCA_025464045.1 Ilumatobacteraceae bacterium | reverse complement strand
CCGATGTGCTCGCGTTCCAGCGAATGCTGCTGGCTCACGGCGGCGCCATCCTGCCCTCCGACCTCGTCGCGGCGATGATGACCGACCAGCTCACGCCGGCCATCCGGAGCACTGACACCGTCTTCCTCGGCGGCCAGTCGTGGGGCCTCGGCGGTGGCGTCGACATCGCCCCGCTCCACCGGTGGAACGTGCCGGGCCGCTACGGCTGGGTCGGCGGTACCGGGACCTCGGCGTACGTGGTGCCGGCCGACGACAGCATCGCGGTGCTGCTCACCCAGGTCGAGCTCGGCGGTCCGACTGGGAGCCAGGTGATCGAGGGGTTCTGGGCCGCAGCCGCCGATCACGCTCATGTGAACGTCCCCAGAGCTGCCGAACACACCTGAGGGATTTCGGTGAGCGCGATCAGTCGAGTGCGCCGTCGCTCTCTGTGAGACTTCCCGCATGAAGTCACGTTGGAAGAGCGTGGTTCCGCTCGAGCCGGATGCGGAGTATCTGGTCTTGGCTTCGAGCATCCCGCCGAAGAGTCTCGGGTCGACGTGGAAGCTGTTCCGAGGATCGCGGGCCGTCCGGCGACAGCTGTTGGCCGCCGCCGGGGTGATGGGCTTCTCGATGTTGGCCGAGCCGCTGAGCAAGCACTACGCGACGCTGTCGGTCTGGCGGGACGAGGCCGCTCTCGACGCCTTCGCCCGCGACCACCCACACGATCAGCTGATGGCCGATCTTGCGCTCGCGATGGGCCCAACCAAGTTCGTCCGCTGGGCGATCAGGGGTGCCGACGGCCCGCCCTCATGGTCCAACGCGCTCGAACGTCTGAATTGAGCTGTCCAACCGGCGGTCGAGGACGCGAGACGCTGCCGGCTGGTTCGCCGCCTGATCCGAGGCGTGTCCGGCGCCGCGTCCAGGTCATTCGGTACCGGCCGCGGGTGCGGTCGTCACCGCCAGATCCGACGGTGCTCGGGCAGGGTCGGCTCAGGCGCCTTCGTCCGCGTCGAGATCGATCGGCGCTGCCTCGGGATCAGCGATCGCGTCGTAGCGCTTGACGACCGACTCGAGGAGCTCGCGTTCGTTGTCGACCACCTCCATCCAGTTCGCCAGTGCGCAGCGACCGTCCTCGGTGACGGCGTAGACGTGCCGGGTGGTGCCCGCAGTGGGTGAGGCGGACCAGGAGCGCAGCAACCCGTCGGCCTCGAGCTCGGACAGCGCCCGGTAGATGCTCGGCCGGTCGAAGGGACCGAACCCGAGTCGCAGCGCGGCGTCGACCAGGCGGTAGCCGTGGCGGGGCTCCTCGCTGAGCAGCAGGAGGAGCGCGGGGTAGATGAAGTGCCGCGGTGCTGTCGTCACGAACTGACACCGCGTCGCGTCGGTTGCCGGTCTGACCAAGCCGTCACCTCTCAGCTCAACCCAGGACGTTGCTACCCCCGCACAGGGGTCCAGTCAAGGGTTTATGCTCCGGCTACTGGCCCAGAGGGGGTGATGGTGCAGCACTCGGAGAACGGGGAGGCGCTGGGTCCGCTCGCCGCCGATCTCGCGTCCGCTGCACTCGCCCTCGCCCGTCGGTTCGCCGCCGGCGCCACCCTGTGGTGCTGGGCACCGGCCGCGCCGGCGCACGCCCAGCACGTCGCGGTCGAGTTCGTGCACCCGGTGATCATGGGCAAGCGCGCCCTGCCGTCCGTCGCCGTCACCGCCGGCGGCGACGAGGGCGTCGGGATCCTCCGTTCGCTCGTGCGCTCCGGCGACGCGATCCTGGTCGTCGGCGGTGCGTCGGATGCGCACGTCGAGGCGGTGATGCGTCGTGGGCCGTCGTGGGGGGCGATCACGTTGTGGGTCGGCTCGGGTGACCGCCCGGCGCCGGGTGCGGCCGACCACGTCCTGTGGCGCGAGGACGACGAAGCGCTGGCAGGGCACGACGGCCGGCTCGTGCTCGTCTACCACCTGCTGTGGGAGCTGACCCACGTCTGCTTCGAGCACCCCGGACTGCTCACCCCTGGTGACGAGGGCGCGGGCCCGGCATGCACCACCTGCGCCGACGAGGCGGACGTCGCCGAGGTGGTCGAGCGACGCGACGACAGCGCCACGGTGCGTGCTGCCGGCCGGCTGCTGCGGATCGATACGAGCCTGATCGACGACGTGCACGCGGGCGACCTGGTGCTCGTGCACGCGGGTGCGGCGATCTCCATCGTGGACGAGGCGCGATGACCGACTTCCTGTACCCGTTCATCGATGCCGACGAGCGCGATGCGCCGACGCTGCTCGCCGACCTCGCCCGGTCGGCGGAGGCGAAGGCGCGCGAGAGCCGCGACCTGAGGTCGACGACGTTGGCGTCTGCTGCCGGCGTCATCGACGGGGCCGCGACGGCGATGGCGGACCGGTTCGCGTCAGGTGGTCGCGTGTTCGCGTTCGGCAACGGCGGGAGCGCCACGGACGCCGCGGCACTCGCCGCGCTCTTCGTGCGGCCGCCGGCCGGTCGTCCGTTGCCGGCGCTGTCGCTCGCGGCCGACGAGGCCGTCGTCACTGCGCTGGGCAACGACGTCGGGTTCGACCTGGTCTTCTCCCGCCAGATCATCGCCCACGTCCACTCTGGTGACATCGTCGTCGGCCTGTCGACGAGCGGCAGCTCCGACAACGTCCTGGCGGCGTTCGCCGAGGCTCGCCGCCGTGGCGCCCTGACGATCGGTCTCGCCGGCTTCGACGGTGGGCGGATGGCGGTGTCACCGGACATCGACCACTGCATCGTCGTGCGCGCCGAGAGCGTCCACCGGATCCAGGAGACCCAGGCCGCCGTGGTCGTCGCGCTGTGGCAGGCGATCCAGCGCGGACCCAGGCTCGAGGCGGTGGTGAGCGGATGACCGCGACACGCGACGGACGCGAGGCCGCGGTCCTCGAACGGATCGAGGCGTTCCGGCGACGACGCCCACGCTTCGACGACGAGGTCATCACCCTCGCCCACGGGGCGGGTGGCAAGGCGTCCGCCGCACTCGTCGACTCGGTGTTCCTCGAAGCGTTCAGGAACGACGAGCTCGGTGCGCTCGCCGACGCGGCGACGTTGTCGCTGCCGGGCGGTGACCGACTCGCGTTCAGCACCGATTCGTTCGTCGTGCAACCGCGCCGGTTCCCCGGCGGTTCGATCGGCCAGCTCGCCGTCCATGGCACCGTCAACGACCTGGCGATGCTCGGTGCCCGCCCGCAGTGGTTGACG
>JAODBQ010000038.1 GCA_025464045.1 Ilumatobacteraceae bacterium | reverse complement strand
CGCCGCCTCCATGAAGTCGAAGGCCCGCAGGCGGCTGGTCTCGCCCTCGGCGACGCGGGCGATGGGTGGGATCAGGATCACCGAGAGGGCGATGATCGCGTTGGAGGCGCCCGAGCCGAGCACCGTTCCGATGGCGATCGCCAGGAGGATCGCGGGGAACGCGTAGAAGACGTCGAGGACGCGCATCACGACGGTGTTCGTGCGCCGCCCGGCCATGCCGGCGAAGATCCCGATCATCGAACCGAGCAGGGTGGCGACGACGACCGGGATGAGCCCGGTGAGCAGTGACGAACGCCCTCCCCAGATCAGCCGGCGGAGCACGTCGCGTCCGAGGCCGTCCGTGCCGAGCAGGAGCCCGGGAGCGCCGATGCACTCCAGCCGCTCGGTGACCGAGCCGCCGGCCGGATCGTCGGGCGCCACGAGCGGGGCGAGGGCCGCCGCGAGCACGAGGACCAGGATCACCACGGCGGCGATGCGTCCGGACCATGGCACCCGGGACCACGCGCTGCGCCGACGCCGGGTCGTCGGGACGCTCTGCAGCTCCGGCGCAGCGATGCGCTCGGCGATGCGTGGATCGACCACGGTCGTCATGCGGGACCTCCGGGGGTTGGGATGGGTGACGCAGTGAGGGGCATGTCAGCTCGGCCGCACTCGTGGATCGAGGTAGCCGTAGGCGATGTCGACGATGAGGTTGACGACCACGAACACCAGGGCGCTGACGAGGACACCGGCTTGGACGACGGCGATGTCGCGCTGGGAGATCGACTGGTAGATCAGCAACCCGAGTCCGGGCCAGCTGAAGATCGTCTCCACGAACACCACCCCGCTGAGGAGGTAGCCGAACTGGAGCCCGGCGATGGTGAGGATCGGGGGGAGGGAGTTGTGGATGACGTGACCCGTGATCCGCCGTCGTGAGAGACCGCGGGATCGCAGGGCCTCGAGCCAGTCCTGGCCCATGACGTCGAGCAACGACGATCGGAACATGCGCGCCAGCAGCCCGATCGAGACGAGCGACGCGGTGAGCGCCGGGAGCACGAGGTGACGGAGCAGGTCGGGGAAGGTCTGCGCCCCGCCTGCGGTGTACATGCCCGACGTCGGGAACACCTTCCACTGCACCGCGAAGACGATGATCAGGATCAGCGCTGCCGTGTACTGCGGCATCGACAGCCCGATCACCGTGACGCCGGAGGCGACCGAGCCACTGGGCTTGCCTCGCCGGAAGGCGGCGAGTGCGCCGAGGGCGAGGCCGACGACGATGGAGATGAGGAACGCAGCGGACGCGAGGATCAGCGTGTTCTTGAGTGCGTCGGTGACCATCGGCGCAACGGGCGTCTGGCGGGCGATCGACCGTCCGAGGTTGCCGTGCAGCGTGCTGTTCAGCCACGTGAAGAACTGCGTGGGCAGCGGCTTGTCGAGACCGTAGAGCTTCGTCAGCTCGGCGCGAGCCTGCGCCGTGGACGTCGGCCCGAGCAACGACGCCACGGGATCACCGGGGATCAGCTTGACGATCGCGAACACGAGCACCGCGACGCCGAAGAGGATCGGCACCACCATCGCGACCCGCCGCACGACGAAGCGCAGCATCGGGGAGCCGTGACGCCTGGCGCGCACGGAGTCGGTCACGTCGGTTGGGTGGGTCGTGGAGACCGGTGCTTCGACTGCCGTTGACACAGACGGCAACCTGCTACAGACGGGTTTCGACCGAGTTGCCGGTCCATGTCCGCCGAGTTACGCGTCCTCCATCCCGTGAAACGCCCTGTGCGCTGGCATCGTCGAGCTCACTTACGCGGGTCTTTTCTTGGCGCGGCGACCACCTGCACGGCGGCGCTCAGCATTGAACGCGCTTCGCCCCCGGGTCGACGTCACCGTCATCTACGCGAGACGTCACCGTCATCAACACGAGACGTCACCGTCGTCGATACGACGCGCCTCTGCTTCCCGGCGCGTCGCAGCCACGCCGAACCGAGCCGGTGCACGCGGGCTCGCGATTCGTGCCTGCTCCCGCCGTGGCCCGCCGGCCGGTCGTCACCCGATGGCCGTGTACGCGTCCCAGTCCACCGCCTGCTGGAAGGCGTAGGCGACTCGCAGCAGCAGTCCGTCCTCGAAGTGGCGTCCGATCAGTTGGAGGCTCGTCGGTCGGCCGTCGATCTTGCCGCACGGGACTGCCAGCGCAGGATGGCCCGTCACGTTGGTCGGCTTCGTGTTGTGGGCCATTGGCAGCAGGATCCAGTTCCTGGCGAGGTTGTCCTCGATCAGCTGGTGCTGGTCGGTCGCCACCGGCTCCACCGTCGGCGCGACCTCGCGGATGGTCGGCAGCGCCAGCACATCCACCTCGGACAGGGCGCGGTTGAACGCCGCGACGAAGCCGGCCTTGGCGTTCTGCGCCTTGGCGTACGCGCCGCCGTGATACGTCCTGCGCACGAACTCGGCGGCGATGTGGTCCAACTTCGTGCGCGCCGGCAGCACGTCGGTGCTGTCGTGCCACAAGCGGCCAACCGCGGTGATCGTCGCCTGCGGGTAGTACGTGTTGTGGCCGACCCCGTAGAAGCCGGCGTCGAACAGGGCGCGGCATCCCTCCAGGCTGAGGGTCTGGTAGAGCGCGTCCATCTGGGCGTGCTCGGGCACCGAGACCTTGGTGACCTCCGCGCCGGCGCGCTCGAGGACGCGGATCGCTTCGAGGACGGCCTCGGCCACCTCGGGCTGGATCGGCTCGGCGAACCCCTGGTCGAGGATGCCGATCCGCAGACCCTTCACACCGCCGTCGAGGTCGCTGAGCACGTCGAGCGAGTCCGGCACCTCGCGCCGCTGGCGGGGATCCAGCGGGTCGTAGCCCGCGACCGCTTGCAGCGCTGCGGCCACGTCCTCGACACGGCGTGCCATCGGCCCGACGTGGTCGAGGGTCATCTCGGCCCCGAAGCCGGCGCCGAAGTGGGAGACGAGCCCGAACGTCGGCTTCAGCCCAACGACGCCGCAGTGTGCGGCCGGGAGCCGGATCGACCCACCCTGGTCGCCGCCGAAGGAGATGTCGACCTCGCCCGCGGCCAGCGCCGCCCCGGATCCCGACGACGAACCGCCGGTGGAACGCTCGATGTCGTGCGGGTTCAACGGCTGGGGGAAGTCGTTCGCGAAGCCGTTCATCGCATGCTTGCCGACGACCCTGCCGCCGGCGGCGAGGACGCGCGTCACGACGGTGGCGTCGACGGGCGGCACGAACCCGTCGAGCACGACCGACGCGAAGACCTGCGGGATCCCGGCGACGCTGATGTGATCCTTGAACGACACCGTCTTGCCGGCGAGCAGTCCCGTGTCGGCGCCACCGACGTCGCACCGCCACAGCCAGGCGCGGTGGACGTCCTCGCCGTAGCCGGGTCGGTAGCCCGGACCGCGCTCGGGGTAGAGCATCGCCGGCGGGGCCTCCACCGTGCGGGACTGCATGAACTGGTCGACCAGGCGGAGCAGGTCGACGAGGTAGGG
>JAODBQ010000425.1 GCA_025464045.1 Ilumatobacteraceae bacterium | reverse complement strand
ATGATCAAGCCGGACTTGATCATGCTCTCGATGCCCGGCTTCGGGGCGGTCGGCGATTGGCGCGACTACGCCGCGTTCGCCTGGACGACCGAGCAGATGTCGACGATCTGCCATCTCACCGGCTATCCGGAATCGGGGCCCTTGTTCACTGGGACGACCTGTGGCGATCCGCTGGCCGGGTTGATGGGCGCGCTGGCGATGCTGGCAGCGGTCAACCATCGCCGTCGCACCGGGGAGGGGCAGCACATCGATCTCAGCCAGGTCGAGGCGTCGACGACCTTCGTCGGCGAGAAGCTGATCGAGTGCCAGTTGATCGGCGCCGACCCGATGCGGGCCGGTAACGCCAACTCCTGGATGGCACCGCACGGGATCTATCCGTGCGACGACGACCGGTGGGTGGCGATCGCCTGCGAGGACGACGACCAGTGGCGTGCGCTGTGGAGCGAGATGGAGCTCGGCGGACCGCTGCCGTACCAATCTGTCGAGGATCGATTGTCGTCGACGAAGGCGCTCGACGAGTTGATCGCCGCGTGGACGGCCGGACGTGATGCCGACGAGCTGATGCACCGTCTGCAGTCCGTCGGCATCGCCGCGGCGACGGTGATGAACGGCCGCGACATGCTCGCCGACGCTCACCTGCGTGAACGCGAGTGGTTCGTGATGCTCGACCGCGAAGAGATCGGCGTCAAGCACCACCTCGGCGAGCCGTTCCGGTTCCGGGACGCGATCCTGCCGCCGGCGCAACGGGCCGCTTACCTCGGCGAGCACAACCACCAGATCCTCGGCGGGGAGCTCGGCCTGACCGCGGGCGAGCTCGACGAGCTGGAGCGCGACAAGGTCATCGGCACGATGCCGATCGGGACGGTGACGCTGTGAGCGTCGGAGCCGTCCCCGGTGCGCCCGACGTCGCCGCCCACGAGCTGGTGCGCATCGCGCCGGATGAGCTGCTGTCCATGCTCACCGCGGCGTTCCTCTCGGCTGAGCTGTCCGCCGAGGAGGCCGGCCGGATCGCCGATTCGCTCGTCCACTCCGAGCTGGAGGACGTCCCGACGCACGGCGTGCTGCGGGTGCCGTGGTACATCGACGCGCTGCGCGCCGGTCGGTACCGACCAGTCCGTGACCTCGCCATCACCACGACTGCGGCCGGCGTCGCGCTGATCGACGGACAAGGTGCGCTCGGCTACCTGCCGACCTGGCGCGCCGTCGAGGCTGCGATCGGGATGGCTCGCAACAACGGCATCGCCGCCGTCGGGGTGCGCAACATCGCCGAGTTCGGCCGGGCCGCCTACTACACCGCCGAGGCGGCGCGGCACGGTTGCATCGCGGTGATCTGCCAGAACACGATGGCGCTCCTCGGTCCGCCGGGTGGCACGGTGGCGACGCACGGCAACAACCCGCTCGCCTACTCCGCGCCCGGCGACGACGCGCCGATCTTCGACGCCGCATTCACGCCCCGCTCAGGCGGCGAGCTGCGCCGGCGGGCGATGCTCGGCATCCCGCTGCCGCTGGCGTGGGGTTACATCGACGGCAACGGAGCCCCGACCACGGACCCGTCGGTGGCAGCACAGACCGTGCAGCAGGCGATCGGTGGCGCGAAGGGCTTCGGGCTCGCCGTTCTGGTCGACCTGCTCGCCGGCATCCTCAGTGGCGCCAAGAGCGGTCACGAGATCGTCCCTGGCGTCGCCGAGGTCGGGGCGTTCGTGTTGGTCATCGATCCGGCCGCGTTCGGAACCGCCGACAGCGTCGCCGACAAGCTCAGCGCTTCAGCAACCTTCGTTCGCAACACCGGTGGTCGGTGGCCGGGCGATCGCGCCAAGCAGGCCAAGGCGGCGCACCTCGAGCGCGGCTTCGTCGAGATCCCCGCACCGATCTGGCAGGCCGCGATGGACGCGATCGGTTGACCTCACCTCCGGACAGCGCGCCTGTCCGATCCGTTCCTCGACGCATCGGCCGTCGATCAGCAACAAAGGAGATCCACATGGGAGTCATCGAGCAGGAGATTCACGGCGACGTCGTGATCATTCGGATGAACCGGCCCGAGAAGCTCAACGCGATGAACATCGAACTGCTCACCGGCCTGGCCGAGGCGTGGACGGAGAACCGCGACACACCATCGCAGAAGATCGCGATCCTGATCGGCAGCGGTAGGGCGTTCTGCGCCGGCGAGGACCTCGTGGAGGCTGCCGAGCGAGGGACGCCCGGCTTCGCTCCCGGGTTGCCGTTCGACCCGTTCTGGGAGGGGGTGCTGGAGAAGCCGGTGATCGCGTGCGTCAACGGATGGGCGATGGGTGGCGGCTTCATCCAGGCGTACTACTCCGACTTCCGCATCGCCTCGAAGAACGCCGTGTTCGAGATCTCGGAGGCTCGGCACTGGCTGATGGGTGCGTACAAGTTCGGGTTCACCGACACCCTGCCGTGGAACATCGCCACCGAGCTCGCGCTCGGCTTCCGGATGAGCGCGGAGCGCGCCCATCAGGTCGGCTTCCTCAACCGCCTCGTCGAGACGCCGGACGATCTGCTGCCGGCGGCGTTGGAGATGTGCGACCACATGCTCAGCATCCCGCCCGCATCGCTCAAGAACACGCTCGACGTGGCCAAGAAGCTGCGGCCGAAGATCCCCCAGGACGTGGAGGACTACGCCAAGACGCTGATGACCACCGGCGGCAACCCGGACGACGTCATGGAGGCACGTCGCGCCTTCGCCGAGAAGCGCAAGCCGAACTTCACCGCGGTCTGATCGCTCGCCGCGCTGCGGCCGCCGTCTCGCCGGGCGGTGACCGGAGCGCGGCGGCAGTCAGGCGTGCGACTGGTGGTCAAGCACGACGCTGCTCGTCTCAGGTCGCAATGAACAGCGAGCCGTCAATGATCCGTTTCAAACCTTCGACGGTCGACGCGACCTGGTCCGCGCCAGTGAGCGTGATGATGCTGATACCCCACATCATCGTACGCATGACGTTCATCAACTCAGTTCGGTGACGCGACGAGAGCTCGGATTGGCTCGACGCATCATTGACGAGACTTGTGAGGAAATCAATCACGGACTTCGGTACGGGAAGTGGTTCGACGTCCTCGTCCTCGTGTTCGACCCAAGCGCGCAAGACCAGGTTCGGCAACTCTGGTCGGCGGTCGAGGATCTCGACGCACCGCTGGAATACGGCCCCTATTTTTTGTCGCACGCCTGTGATCCCGACA
>JAODBQ010000698.1 GCA_025464045.1 Ilumatobacteraceae bacterium | reverse complement strand
CTGGAGCTGCTCCACGAGCGGGCCTACATCGTCCGCTCCTACCGCAAGGGTCCGGATGGTCTCGTCCTGCGCGGCGCCGTGCGCGACCAGAAGCCGCCGGGCCTGTACGTGCCGGTGGACCCCGATCCGTTGACGATGCACCACATGATCGTCGATCTGCACATCGCCGTGCCGTCGCTCGAGATCGAGACGGTCGACGTCAAGCTGGAGACCCATCCGCACGCCGAGTGCCCGCGGATCGAGGAGAACTACCAGGCGCTGGTGGGCCTGTCGATCGCCCGCGGGTTCATCAACAAGGTGCGCCAGCTGTTCGGCGGCCCGCGCGGTTGCACGCACACCACCGCACTGCTGCAGGCGATGGCACCGGTCGCGATCCAGTCGATGTGGTCGTTCCGGATGCAGGCCGCCGAGAGCGCCGGCAACCCGACGCCGTTCGGCTCGCCCGAGGCGCGCGCCCAGAGCATCGCCGCGAACCTCAACACCTGCCACGTGTGGGCGGAGGACGGCGAGCTGTTGACGCGCATCCAGGACGGTGCGCCGATGGAGCAGCCGGTGTGGATGCGCACGCGCCTGGAGAAGCTGGGCATCGACCCGGAGACGTACCAGCGCGCGTGAGCCGGCGGTTCGAGCTGATCTGCGAGATCGAGCCGCCGACCCGGCCCGACCTGAAGCACGTCCGCCACCAGATCGGTGTGCTCTCGAACGTCGCCGACGGGTTCCTGATCCCCGACAACCACATCGGTCGGGCGACCGTCTCGAGCATCGCCGTCGCCCACGAGGTCGACCTGATGGGCGGCCGGTCGATCGCCTGCCTCAACTCCCGTGATCGCAACCTGCTCGGCTTCCGACGTGATCTGCTGACCGCGGCCGCCTACGGCGTCGACCAGTTCCTGTTCGTCGCCGGCGACCGTCCGACGTCGGGCGAGCGCACGGGTCAGCTGACCGTCGCCTCGATGATCGACGAGACGCGCGCGTTCGCCGCCACGACGGCGACGATGCGCGTCGGAGTCACCTCCACTCGCCGACCTCTTCCCGACTGGAAGCGCAACGCCGACTTCCTCTTCGCGCAGGTCGGCTTCGATGCCGACGAGCTGCTCACCTGGCGGGACGCGATCCGGTTCGACGGCCCGGTCTACGCCGGGGTGATGGTGGTGGCGAGCACCGCGATGGCGGCACGGATCGGTGCGCAGGTCGCGCAGCTGCGCATCCCGCAGACGGTCATCGACGCGCTCGAACGCGCCCCCGACGCCGGTGTCGACCTGGCGTGCGAGCTGGTCGCGACGCTGCGCGACAGCGGCGCGTTCGACGGCGTGCACCTGATCGGCGTCGGCAAGTACCGTCAGCTCGCGGCGCGCCTGGAGACCATGCTCGACTGAGGCCGACGCCCCGCCGACCGGGTCGACCGGGTCGACCCTGTGACTGCGACTGGTCATGCTCCCACCGAGGGATGCTCGGTCGCTGGATGACTGGTTGGCTCCTTCGGCGGATCGGACCGGGTTCAGTCGTCCTTGCGCAGATCGGTGACCGTGCCGCTGCTCGCGCGCACGAGCTCACCGGGGCTGATCGCGAACACGTCGTTCCACGTCCCGGCCGCCGCCCACACGACGTCGTAACCGAGCAGGTCCGGGTCGACGAACACCCGCAACGGCGTGCTGTGCCCGAACGGCG
Source organism: Ilumatobacteraceae bacterium (assembly GCA_025464045.1). Taxonomy (GTDB): domain Bacteria; phylum Actinomycetota; class Acidimicrobiia; order Acidimicrobiales; family Ilumatobacteraceae; genus JAODBQ01. The sequence goes on along the minus strand of JAODBQ010000698.1, from coordinate 3,801 downwards.
GCACGCCGCCGATCGGGAAGCCGGTGGTCTGGCGCACCACGTCGGCATCGACGCGGGAGCACTTCGCGCCGCCTGCCGCCCCGGCCAGCTTGCGCTCGGCGAGCTGGTTCTTGCCGCTGACGTAGGCGAGGACCACCTCGCCGTCGACGGCGAAGATCAGGCTCTTGACGATCTGGCCGACCTCGACGCCGATCGCGTCCGCCGCGTCCTGCGCCGTCTTCGTGCCCTCGGGGAACTGCCGCGGCGCGATCTCGACGCCGAGCCGTGCACCGGCATCGATCACCCGCTGGACGTTCGGATGCAGCTTCGCCATCCGCGTCAGCGAACCAGCAGCGCGTCGATCGCGACAGCGAGGTCGCGGTCCTTCGCCGTCACCGTGCCACCGGCGTCGTGCGAGGACAGGGCGAGTGTCACCTTGTTCCACGAGATCGCGATGTCAGGGTGGTGCTGACGCTCCTGCGCGAGCAACGCGACTCGGGTGACGAAGCCGAACGCCTCGGCGAAGTCCGCGAACGTGATCGTGGTCGACATCTGGCTGGCCGACTCGGACCAGATCGGTTGGGGGCTGGTGGACATGCGGGAAGGTTGCCACACCTGCACGACCCGGGCAGGGAACGACGTTCAGGGCAGGCGGAAGAGGTCCTCGAGACTGCCGCCGCGCGGCGGCACCTCGGGTTCCGGCTCGTCCCCGCTGAACGCGGCGTACCCGTCTCGTTCGAGCACGTCGGCGAGCTCGGGACCACCGGACGCGACGATGCGACCCTTGACGAGGATGTGCACTCGATCAGGACGGAGCTCTGCCAGCAGCCGGTTGTAGTGCGTGATCGCCAGCACGCCGAGGCCGGTCTCGTTGGTGGCGTCCTCGACCCGCCTCGCGCAGTCGCGCAGCGCGTCGATGTCGAGCCCCGAGTCGAGCTCGTCGAGGATGGCGATCTTCGGCTCGAGCACGGCGAGCTGCAGCGTCTCGTTGCGCTTCTTCTCGCCGCCCGACAGATCGACGTTCAGGGCGCGGTGCAGCAGGCCCGCGTCGAAGCCGATCCGCGTGCTCTCCGTCGCCAGGCGAGCATCGAGCCCGTCGGTGCTCGCACCACGCGCGACGAGCGCCTGCACGAGCACAGCCGCGAGCAGGACGCCGGGCACCTCGGTCGGGTACTGCATCACGAGGTGCAGACCCGCCTGCGCACGCTGCCACGCCGGCAGGGCCAGCACGTCGACGCCGTCGAGCGTGACCGTGCCCTCGAGCACCTCGTAGCCGGGCTTGCCCATGACGACGGCCGACAGCGTGCTCTTGCCGGCGCCGTTCGGACCCATCACGACGTGCACCTCGCCCGACGAGACCGTGAGGTCGATGCCGTTCAGGATCTGCTTGCCACCCACGGCGGCACTGAGGTTGCGGATCTCGAGCGTGCTCATCGAGCGACCGCCTTCAGTGCTGCGTCGACGTCGATCTCGACGTAGCCGTCGACGACCCGGGTGACGTAGACCGGCACCGCCTGAGTGGCGGGCAGGGTGTTCGGCTCACCCGTCTCGAGACTGAACGCGCTGCCGTGCTTCCAGCACTCGATCTCCTTGGCGTCGCACCACACCTCACCCTCGCTGAGGGAGACGTCGGCATGGCTGCACGTGTCGCCGATCGCGTAGACCTGGTCGCCGCAGCGGACGACCGCCACGGGGATCCCGTCGACATCGAAGCGGGTGGCCCCGTTCGGGGCGAGCTCGTCGAACGGGCAGAGCCGGCGGGTGATGACGCTCACGGCAGCCTGCGTTCGAGCTTCGCCTGGACCTGCGCACGCAGTCCACCGGCCATCGCCCCGACGGGGAGCTGACCGAGGACCTCGTCGAAGAATCCGAGCACCACGAGACGCTCGGCGACGTCCGGCGGTATGCCACGGCTCTCGAGGTAGAACCGCTGCTCGTCGTCGATCGGGCCGACCGTGCTGGCGTGGCTGCACTTCACGTCGTTGGTCTCGATCTCCAGGTTGGGCACGCTCTCGGCCCACGCCCCCTCGCTGAGCGTCAGGTTGCGGTTGGTCTGGAACGCCACCGAACCCTTGGCCTGCTTGCGGATGTGGATGAGACCGGTGTACACGCTCCTGGCGTGGTCCTGCACGGCGCCCTTGAACAGCAGGTCGCTGTTCGTCTTCGGCGCGGCATGGTCCTGCTTGGTGCGGAAGTCGTGCATCTGCGTGCCGTCGGCGAAGTACAACGCGATCTGTCGGGTGGTCGCACCCTGCCCGGCGACGATCGCCTCGGTGCGCACGCGGGCGTAGTCGCCGCCGAGCGCCACGGTGGCCAGCTGCGTGGTGGAGTCGCGCTCGCCGATGGCGTACTGGTTGCCGAGCTGCCACGTGCGCACGCCGAGCTGCTGCACGGCGAGGTAGCTCACCCGCGACGCCTGCCGGGCGCGCAGGTACAGCCGCGGCACGACGAGCGCCTCGATGCCGTCGCCGGAGCGCAACCGCTCGACGATGGTGACCTCACTGTTCTCGCCGACGTCGACGATCAGTCGCGGGAACACGGCGACGCCGTCGTCACCAACCGTGTGGGTGACGACGATCGGCTCGGCGACCACCGTGCCCTTCGGCACGGTGAGCACGACGGCCTCGTGGAACGCCAGGTTGAGCTCGTCGAACAGGTCGTGGACGACGCCGGTCTCGACCTCGCCGGCGATCCCGAGGTACCCGTCACCGCCGTGCACGGTGGTCGTCGCCGCTGCCGGCCGGTAGGCGTCGATGTCGAGCTCGCCGATGCGGCTGTAGCGCCACACCTCGTCGCCGACCGTGGGCATCGCCATCGCCGCGGCGCGCTCTGCAGCATCGGCGCGAGCCTGATGATCGGGCGCATCGCGGGCGCGCACCGCTTGAGGAGTGAACGCAGGCACGGGACAAGATCCTACTGACGACCGGGCCCGACTCCCCAGGAACCGCGTGGTGATCGACGGCCGGCGCCGTTCCAGAGCTGGGTGCGTTGCGGTCAGCCGGCCGGTCGGCGTGCGGATCAGCCGCGACGGCGGAAGATCCGCCGCCAGCCCTTCGGACGGTTCCGCTCCGCTTCGACCTCGGCCATCACCGTCGCCCCGACGGCGTTGAGGTAGTCCTCGGCCGCGTCGAGCACCGCCGCCGCGGAACCGTCGGCGAGGCCGGGCGGATCGGCGGGCGTCGTCGGGCTGACGAGGCTGCCGTACGTCCAACCGGCATCGAGGCGCGGCTCGAACTTCGGGCACGGATCGGGGCACCGCCACGGCGCGTCGGGCGCGAGATCGAGGTTGCACTTGCGCACGGTCTCACCGTTCGCATAGGTGCGACTCTCGAAGTTGCGGCAGCCTTCACGCATTGGCACGTGTCCATTATGTCGGCCGATCCTGGAGACGAGCCGCGACATGTCCCGGAGGTTCGCCTGATGGCCGCGGCGAACGGGACGCCGTGTTCGGCGCGATCAGCCGACCGAGCCCTCCATCTGCAGTTCGATCAGGCGGCTCCACTCCACCGCGTACTCCATCGGCAGCGTGCGGGTGATCGGCTCGATGAACCCGTTGACGACCATGCTCATTGCCTGCTCCTGCGAGAGACCGCGGCTCATCAGGTAGAACAACTGCTCGTCGGCGATCTTGCTGACCGTGGCCTCGTGGCCGATCTGGGCATCACGCTCGCCGACCTCCATGTACGGGAACGTGCGGCTCTCGCTCTCCTCGTCGAGGATCAGCGCGTCGCACTGCACGTGGCTCTTGCAGTTGTGGGCGCCCTCGTCGACACGCACCAGGCCGCGGTAGGTCGTGATGCCGCCGTCCTTGCTGATGCTCTT
>JAODBQ010000685.1 GCA_025464045.1 Ilumatobacteraceae bacterium | reverse complement strand
CAGCCCCGGCGGCGGTCGGTCGTCCAGGCCGGGTGTCGTCAGGCCGCATTGCCGGCGCGATCCCGAGCGTGCTCGAGGAACCACTCGTAGGTCGTGCGCAGACCGTCGGGGAGCTCGATGCCGTACTTCCATCCGAGCGCGGAGAGCTTGCCGACGTCGAGCAGCTTGCGCGGGGTGCCGTCGGGCTTGGACGTGTCGAAGCGCAGCCTCGCCTCGGAGTGCACGACCGAGCCGACGAGCTCGGCGAGCTCCCGGATCGACAGGTCGATGCCCGTCCCGACGTTGATGTGCTGCGCGTCCTGGTAGTTCTCCATGAGGAACAGGCAGGCGTCGGCGAGATCGTCGACGTGGAGGAACTCGCGCTTCGCGGCGCCCGTGCCCCAGATCTCGACCTCGTCGCGTCCGGCCAGCTTGGCCTCGTGGAACTTGCGGATCAGCGCCGGCAGCACATGGCTGGAGGTGAGGTCGAAGTTGTCGCCGGGGCCGTAGAGGTTGGTCGGCATCGCCGAGATGAAGTTGCACCCGTACTGGGTGCGGTACGACTGGCACAGCTTCACGCCCGCGATCTTGGCCAACGCGTACGCCTCGTTCGTCGGCTCGAGCGGCCCGGTGAGCAGGGCGTCCTCGGTGATCGGCTGCGGCGCCTCACGCGGGTAGATGCAGCTCGAACCGAGGTACAGCAGCTTGGTGCAGTCGTAGCGGCGGGCGCTCTCCACCACCGTGGCGTGGATCATCAGGTTGTCGTAGATGAACTCGGCCGGGCGGGTGCTGTTCGCGAGGATGCCGCCGACCGTGCCGGCGACGAGGTAGACGTACTCCGGGCGGTTGGCCTTGAACCAGTAGCTCACCGCGGCCTGGTCGCGCAGATCCAGCTGATCGCGCGACGCGGTGAGGATCTGGGTGTGACCGGCTGCATCGAGGCGGCGGACGATCGCCGAGCCGACCAGGCCGCGATGACCGGCGACGAAGATCCGAGCATCGGCCGGAACGTGGTTCACGCCATCTCCCATCAGTGCACCGCCTGCGCCCACTGGCGGCTGGACGCGAGATGCTACCGGCCCCGCTCGTCCGGTCGCCGTCACACGTTCACAACCTGTCTAAGCTGCGGCGATGGCCAGCAAGAAGACGTACCTCGAGCACCTCAAGAACGTGCCGCTGTTCTCGAGCTGCTCCCAGCGCGACCTGGAGAAGATCGCGAAGGCGGGCGACGAGGTCTCGATGCCGGCCGGCACGATGATCGTCGACCAGGGCCAGACGGGTCGGGAGGCGTTCGTCGTGCTCGAGGGCTCGGTGCTGGTCAAGCGCAACAGCAAGAAGGTCGCCAGCCTCGGTCCCGGCACGGTCGTCGGCGAGCTGTCACTGCTCGATCACGGTCCACGCACGGCAACGGTGACCTGCGAGACGGACTGCAAGCTGCTGCTGCTCAGCCAGCGGCACTTCCTCGCCGTCGTCGACGACGTGCCCGCGCTGTCGCACAAGCTGATGGCCAGCCTCGCCTCGCGCATCCGTGAGCTCGACCGCCAGTACTACGGCTGAGCCACGAGCTCGCTCATGGTGGTTCCTGGATCCGTGCTTCAGGAAAAGGAGCCGGGTTCGGCGTTCCACTAGCGTCTGAGCTGCCATGAGCACACACTCGCCTGACTCAGCAACGCCGCCCGCAGGCGCTGCCAAACGGTTCAAGCCGCACCAGCTCGTCATCGCCATCGGGCTGTTCATGGGCGTGTTCACGCTGCTGTCGGGGATCATCCCGCAGTTCACGAAGTGGCACAGCACGAAGAGCGTGTCGCGCGAGGTGTTCGAGGGCATCCCCGGTCCGCTGCAGGTCGCGTTCTACACCGTCGTCCCGGCATTGCTGATCTGGGGCGCGTTCGCGTTCGCCGACCGGGTGCGCAACTGGGAGCGTGGTGCGCCGGACCGTCGACCGACCACGCGGAAGAACGTCAAGCGTCGCCTGGCCGACTTCCGCGCCGGTGTGTACATGCGCACCCTGCTGCGCGACTCGGCTGCCGGGCTGATGCACTCGATGATCTACTTCGGGTTCCTCGCCCTGCTGGGTGTCACCACCGTGCTCGAGGTCGACCACCAGCTCCCCCCGAGCCTCAAGTTCCTCCACGGCCGCACCTATGAGGCGTACGCGTTCTTCGGTGACCTCGCCGGTGTCGTCTTCGTCGGCGGGGTCGTGTGGGCCATCGTGCGGCGCTACGTGCAGCGTCCGTACCGCATCCGCATCAAGAGCAAGCCCGAGCACGCGCTGATCCTCGGCACGTTCCTGGTCATCGGACTCAGCGGATTCCTCGCCGAGGGGCTGCGCATCGCCGAGCAGCAGGAGCCGTCCTACGAGAAGTGGAGCTTCGTCGGCTGGCCGATCAGCCGGCTGTTCGACGGGCTCGCCTTCGACACGCTCGAGCGCTGGCACCAGATCGCCTGGGTCGGTCACGTCGTCGCGTTCTGCGTGTTCCTGGCGATCCTGCCGGTGACGATGCTGCGGCACATGTTCACCTCACCGCTGAACATGTACCTCAAGGACCGTGACCGCCCGAAGGGCGCGATGCGGCCGATGCCGAACCTCACCGAGACGTCGCTGGAGACGTTCGGCGCATCGGTCGTCGAGGACTTCACGTGGAAGCAGCTGCTGGACACCGACGCCTGCACGATGTGTGGACGTTGCACCAGCGTCTGCCCAGCGCACGCCACCGGCAAGCCGCTCGACCCGCGCGAGATCGTGCTCAAGACCGGCGAGGTCATGGCCGCCACGTCGCCGCACGGCTCGGTGAGCCCGCCGATCGGCGTCGACTCGGAGATCAAGATCAGCGCGAACTCGCTGTTCGAGCGGATCACCGCCGAGGAGATCTGGAGCTGCACGACGTGCAAGGCGTGCGACGAGATCTGCCCGGTGAACATCGAGATCCTCGACAAGATCCTCGACATGCGTCGCTACCTGTCGCTGATGGAGAGCAACTTCCCCGCCGAGCTCGGCAACGCCTACCGGAGCATGGAGAACCAGGGCAACCCGTGGGGCATGAACCAGGGTGAGCGCGCCGATTGGGCGAAGGGCCTCGACGTGCAGATCGTCGATCCGGGCGAGCCGTTGACGGCCGAGTACCTGTACTGGGTCGGGTGCGCCGGCAGCTTCGACGACAAGAACAAGAAGGTCACCCAGGCGATGGCCAAGCTGCTCAGGCGGGCCGGCATCGAGGTGGCCGTGCTCGGGCCGAGCGAGATGTGCACCGGGGACCCGGCCCGTCGCAGCGGCAACGAGTACCTGTTCCAGATGCTCGCCATGCCGAACATCGAGATCCTCGACAAGATCCTCGACTTGCGACGCTACCTGTCGCTG
>JAODBQ010000682.1 GCA_025464045.1 Ilumatobacteraceae bacterium | reverse complement strand
TGGACTGGCTCCGCGAGCCAGCAGTTGTCGGACGAGGTCGAGATCGCCTCGATAGACGGCGAGGCCGAGGTCAATGGAGTGATCGCCGAGGTCCACCATCCGCCCAGCATGCCCCAGCACCCGCATCGGTTGCTGCCCGCAAACACGCAGCGCGTCTGAGCCTGAGGACTGTCCCTGCCGGTTATGCGGACCAGCGCGAGCGTTACGCGGCCGTGGTTCGATACTTGCGTTGGGCGGCTTGCTTGGACACGCCCAGCATCGCTGCGATCTCCGACCAGGATCTGCCTGCCGTCCGAGCTGCGCGGACCGCCGCGGCGAGGTCTTGGTCAACGTCCTCACGCCGATCGACCAGTTCGGCGATCTCGCGCAACACGGACGTGTCAGCCGTCTTCAAGTCGTCCGGGTCGACCCTTGCGGCCCACTCCTCGAGCGCCGCAGCCCTACCGGCTCGTGACGTCTTCACCGTGACCACCATCCCTTCAAGAACTTCGACCTGGCCGCCATCGCATGAATCACCGCCGTACCGTCCTCGTCGGTGACGACCCCGATCTCCAGCGGTTCACCGCTCGACGATGGACCGACGAACATCGTCACCGCCGGATCGTCGGTCTCGAAAGCCCGCCAGTGATGTCGCAGCGCATGGATCATGTCGTCGTCGTGGACACCATGCGTGCGAGCGCTCGCTTCGATGTCCACTCATCGTGAAGGATACGAAGGACCTCGCTCATCGTCAACATGTGTTGACGTTACCAACCGTGTCGGCGTCGAGCGAAGGCCGGTCGCCGAATGAACCGCCCGGTTTCGGGACCGGTCCCTGCCGCAAATTCTGCCGCGAAACGCGCCAACACGCAGCAATGCCGAGCGGACAGGCCGGACACCGCACCTACTCTGAGCAGGCACGAGAGGACGACGGGACACGCTGCAACACCCCATCTGAGCGACTTTTCATGCGTTGGTTCAGGGTTCGAGACCCTGGGGGGGCACAGCGCTGAGTCGATCGGCTTCTGCCGCGAATTCGCCGCGAGTCGAGGTGCGGATTGGTGAAGGCGGTGGCTTCGTCGGCGCCACCGAGGTATGAGCGGACGCCGACGGCGACGTTGTTCACGCCGTTCGAGGAACGGGTGCGGACGCTGCTCAGTGAGCATCCGGAGATGCCGGCGACGGTGATCGCGGAGCGGGTCGGCTGGACGGGTTCGATTACGTGGTTTCGGGACAACGTGCGCCGGATGCGGCCGGAGCATCGGCGTCCGGATCCGGCCGACCGGTTGGCGTGGGCGGCGGGTGATGCGGCGCAGTGCGATCTGTGGTTCCCACCACGACAGATCCCTCTCGAGGACGGCACGAACGCGCTGTTGCCGGTGTTGGTGATCGTCGCCGCACACTCGCGGCTCATGACTGGGCGGATGTTGCCGTCGCGTCAGACCGCGGATCTGTTGTTGGGGATGTGGTCACTGATCGAGCAGCTCGGCCAGGTGCCGCGCCGCCTCATCTGGGACAACGAAGCCGGGATCGGTCGTCGCGGTCGGCTCGCTGCAGGTGTCGCCGAGTTCTGTGGGACGTTGGCGACGCGACTGCATCAACTCAAGCCGCACGATCCGGAGTCGAAGGGGATCGTCGAACGTCGCAACGGGTTCTTCGAGACGTCGTTCATGCCCGGTCGCGACTTCGCCTCGCCGGGCGACTTCAACGCCCAGTTCACCGGCTGGATCGAGCAAGCGAACCGTCGGATGGTGCGCACGCTGAAGGGCCGCCCGATCGACCTCGTTGACATCGACCGGGCGCTTCTCCGAACACTGGTGGCGCGTCCGAAGTTTAGATTTCCCGATCTTCTCGATCAGGGCAGCGAAGCCGGCCTAATCGCGCCGTCGGAACTCGAGCCGCTCCGCGCCATGAACAAGCTTCGAGTCGCTGCGAAGCACCATGGATCTCGCGTAACTATCGAGGACGTGTTCCATCACTACCTCGTCACGTTCCCATCAGTCGTCGCGCTCTCCACCAAGGCTCGGAAGTCGGCCAAGAAGGACTATGAAGCCGACGAGCCCGAGCCCCCGCCTGGACGGGGTCGCCCTGAGGCCGAACACCGTCGCCGTCCTTCTCCGTAGTGTCCGCGAACGACGCGGATAATGCCGGGCTGGCGCGTCCTCGATCGCCGGAAGGCGGGCGCGCCATCTTTCTCGTGCCGTGAGAGCCCAGGATGATTCGCGATTTCGTGCAGTTGCTAGGCGAGTGCCCAGTTGCCGCAGTTGCCAGTCGCGTAGAAGCCGGTGTCGGATGGGCGGATGGTGACGACGACGGACTGGGCGGTGGGGAGGAAGTCGTTGGCGACAATCGACCGGGTGTCCCCGGCGAAAGATGTCCGACGCTCCCAGTAGCAGTTGGCGGCCGCGGATGTTGTGTAGGTCCCCGGGACGATGTCGGCGCCGACGACCCAGGATCCTGGGCCCATGAACCCGACCGCGGGACCTGTCGGGGTGTACGTGCGGAACTTGCCGCACGCGGCGGTGAAGTCGAAACCGACATCGCTCGCCAGGATGTCGACAATCATTCGTCCGGTGAACGATTGGAAATCGTTGGCGTTGATCTCATTCACGGTCCCTCCAAAGCCGCTGGTGCGCTCCCAGTAGCAGCCGTTGCGCGCGTCGGCGGCGATGTAGCGACCAGTTTGGATTGTCTGTCCGACGACGTAGGTCCCGGCCGAGATCACGACGGGTGTCGCAGGTGGCGGCGGAGGGGGCGGCGGTGGCGTCGGGTCCGCGGGACAGGTCTGCAGCGAGCCGTCTGGGGGTGGCCCGGTCAGATAACCGGCGACATCGACGATGAGATCCGTGGCGGCGTAGGTGAACAGGCACACGGCGCCGACCCCGCCGAGGCGTGCAATGACAGCGTTGGGGACGTTCTGTCCTTGG
>JAODBQ010000676.1 GCA_025464045.1 Ilumatobacteraceae bacterium | reverse complement strand
GGGCCGGCCTCGTCGACCTCCCACACCATGATCTGCTTCTGCACCCCGATCTGCGGTGCTGCCAGCGCCAGCCCGGAGTCGCTGTTGTACAAGGTGTCGAACATGTCGTCGACCAGGTTGGCCACCTTGCCGTCGATCTCGCTCACGGCGGCAGCCTTGGTCTTCAGGACCGGATCGCCGAACATGCGGATCTGATACTTCATGCTGCAAGGCTACCGACACCATGCCTGGGGCCGATTCGCACTACTTCGACGAGGAGCCGACGGTCGCCTCCGCGCCGGTCGGCGTCGAGCTGTGGTTGCCGGACTTCCAGCTGACGTTGACCACGGATCGCGGGGTGTTCGGGCACGACCGCATCGACGCCGGCACGAAGCTGCTGCTGCTCCGCGCGCCGGCTCCGGCAGCCACCGGATCGCTCCTCGACATCGGCTGCGGCGCCGGCGCGATCGCGTTGACGATGGCCAAGCGCTCGCCCGCGGCGACCGTCTGGGCGATCGACGTCAACGCCCGAGCCCGCGCCCTGTGCGCGGACAATGCCGCGGCGAACGGGCTCGACAACGTGCGCGTCGTCGCGCCGGACGACGTCCCCGCCGACGAAGGGTTCGCGACGATCTGGAGCAACCCGCCGATCCGCATCGGCAAGCCCGCACTGCACGAGCTGCTGGGGCGCTGGCTCCCCCGCCTGACCCGCGACGGGGAAGCGGTGCTCGTCGTCCACAAGCACCTCGGCGCCGACTCGCTCCAGCGCTGGTTGACCGGCGAGCTGCACCTCCCGACGACTCGGGCTGCCTCGAGCTCCGGCTACCGCATCCTGCACATCGCTGCCCCGTCGGCGTGATCGCCGACTCGGCCACTGCCACGACAACTGCTGGCCGAGGGCCGAGGGGTTGCGCGCGTTCGAGCGCCTCCACCGTTCTGCCTCCAGACGGCTCCCCCCGCCGGGTCGGTCCGAGTCGCAGACGAGGGCGCGAGTCGTTCGCTCTGGTTCTCCCGACGCAGCGACTCGCGCCACGTACAGCGACTCGGACAACGGCGGTGCGACTCGGACGGCGACGCCGCGACTCGGACGACCACCGCCATTGGGTTGAGGGGTCGTCGAGCCCGGCCGCGGCGGGGACGGGGGGAATCAGCGGCGTGGCGGGTCGACTTCGACGCGCAGGCGTGAGCCGGGCGGGCGGGGGGCGGCGGCGAGGCGTTCGCCGAGCTCGAGCCAGGTGTCGCCGCGCACCAGGGTGACGGTGCCGGCGGTCGTGTGCTCGAGTCCCGTCGACGCGGCGAGCTCGTCGGCACCGTTGCCCTGCACGGCCGCGAGGGCACGGAACGGGGGCAGCCCCAGCAACCGGCGTCGCTCCGTCTCGACCACCGCGAGGCGCGTCGGGTCGGCGTGGAGGACGGCTTCGAGCACCTCGTGGTGCGGCAGGAACGTCTGCACCAGCAGCCGTCCACCCGCGGCACGTGGCCCGACGAGGCGCGCGGCCCGCACGAGCAACGCCATCGCCTGTTCGGCCGCCCGGTAGCGCGGCGCCAGCAGCTCCGCATCGAGGTCGAGGAAGGCGACGACGTCGGTGTTGCGCACCCGGTGGAGCACCGCCTCCGTGCCGACGTAGACGTCGGCAGGTGCGACGTGGTCGGAGTCGCCCGTCACCGCGACGACCGGCCGCGCGGCAGCGGCCTCGAGCTCCTCGCGGATGCGGCTGACACCCGGGCGGACGTTGGCCATCGCCATCGAGCCGCAGTGCTGGCAGACCGCTGGACGCACGGTGCCACAGCGGGCGCAGACGAACGACCCGGCGTCGTCCTGGCGGACGGCCGCGTCGCAACGTTCGCAGCGCTGCAGGTTGCGACACGCGCGACACGCGAGCAGGCGGGCTCGGCCGACGACGTTGAGCACGCACACCACGCGCTGCTGCGGATCGCGCAGGTGGCGGATCAGCTCGGAGGTGACGAGGGAACGCTTCCACGGCTCCTCCTGCGTCCGGTCGACGACCTCCAGGAGCGGCCACGAGGCGCGCTCCTCCGCGACCGACGGACGCACGAAGCGGTCGCCGGCCCACTCGAGCGCTGTCACCGAGGGGCTCGGGGAGACGAGCACGCAGGCCGCGCCGGCGCGTCGGGCGCGCTCGATGGCGACGTCGCGTGCATGCCAGGTCGGCGTGCGCTCCTCCTGCAACGACTCGTCGTGCTCGTCGAGCACGACGATCGTCGCCAGCCCCGGGCACGGTGCCCAGACGCCGGCGCGCGTGCCGACGACGACGTCCACTCCGCCGGCGGCTCGCGCCCACTGCTCGGGCACGAGCGCCACCGCAAGCCCCGTCCTGCGCAGCCGGTTGGCGAGCGCGCGTGCCGCCGCCAAGGTCGGGTGCAGCACGAGCAACGGCCCGCCCGCGGCTGCGCCGAGCACGAGCGGCAAGGGGTCGGTGTTCGGTGGCACGCGGTGCACCGCGCTGGACGTCGTCGGGCCGGGGTCCACCGTGCGGTTCGGGGGCGGCACGGCACGCACGAGCGTCGGCGGACTGGCTGCGACGAGGAACGGCCGCAGGCGATCGGTGCCCCAGCGCGTCGCCGCCCACGGCGCCAGCTCGACCAACTCGGGCGCCGGTCCGATCCCCGACCACTTCGCCAGGGGGAGCAGCCGGTCCGGTGCCACGGAACCGTCCGGAGGACCGACCGCGATCACCCAGCCCCCGACCCGCCGGCCGTGCAGCGGGACGCGCACCTGTGACCCAGGTCGGACGGCGTCCGCCATCGCCTCCGGGACGAGGTAGTCGAAGTGCTTGTCGAGCCCGGTGACGTCCGGCACGACGCGAGCGACGAGCACCTCGTCGGCGGCACCCGGACCGGGGCTCACCGCGGCCGGGTCAGACCCCGACGGCGCGCATGAAGTCGTCGAGGCGGCTGACCTGCTCCCAGGTGAACTCCGGGAGGTTGCGGCCGAAGTGGCCGTACGCCGCGGTCTTGCGGTAGATCGGGCGCTTCAGGTCGAGGTCGCGCACGATCGCCGCGGGACGGAGGTCGAACACCTCGCGAACGCCGGCAACGATCTTGTCGGGGTCGACCTGCTCGGTGCCGAACGTCTCCACGAGGATGCTCACCGGATGTGCCATGCCGATCGCGTATGCGACCTGCACCTCGCACCTGGTCGCCGCGCCGGAGGCGACGACGTGCTTGGCGACCCACCGTGCCGCGTAGGCGGCGGACCGGTCGACCTTCGAAGGGTCCTTGCCGCTGAACGCACCGCCGCCGTGGCGACCCATCCCGCCATAGGTGTCGACGATGATCTTGCGGCCGGTGAGGCCGGTGTCGCCGTGTGGCCCGCCGACGACGAACTTGCCGGTCGGGTTGACGTAGACGTCGTAGTCGTCATCGGCGAACGCGGCCGGCACGACCGGGCGGATGACGTGCTCGATCAGGTCGGGGCGGATGACGGTGTCGCGATCGACGCCGTCCTGGTGCTGCGTCGACACGAGCACGTGCGAGACGCGCAACGGCTTGCCGCCCTCGTACTCGATGGTGACCTGCGTCTTGCCGTCCGGGCGCAGGTAGGGAACGACGCCGGCCTTGCGGACCTCGGCGAGGCGCTCGGCCATCCGGTGCGCGAGCCAGATCGGCAGCGGCATCAGATCAGGCGTCTCGTCGCAGGCGTACCCGAACATCATCCCCTGGTCGCCGGCGCCCTGTGCGTCGAGCTGGTCCTCGTTCGAACCGGTGGCGCGGACCTCTTCGCTCTTGTCGACGCCCTGGGCGATGTCGCTCGACTGCTCGTCGATGCTGACCATGACCCCGCACGTGTTGCCGTCGAACCCGTAGAGCGCGTTGTCGTAGCCGATCGAGTTGATCACCTCGCGCGCCAGCTTGGGGATGTCCACGTACGCCGAGGTCGTGATCTCGCCGGCGACGACGCACAGCCCCGTGGTGAGCAACGTCTCACACGCGACTCGCCCGTGGGGATCCTCGGCGAGGATGGCGTCGAGGACCGCGTCGCTGACCTGGTCGGCCATCTTGTCCGGATGGCCCTCCGTGACGCTCTCGGACGTGAAGGTGAACTTGCTCACGGGGTGAGGCTCCTGTGGTGGGGTGAGGGGTCGAACGTGGACGTCTCGGCGCGCAGTTGCGACACGATATCCAGCACCGCGACAGCGACGGTGCGTTTGTCGGCGAGTGGGACCGTGCACTGCAGAGCACCCCGACCGAGGATGGTGACCGCGTTGGTGTCGTGCTGGAAACCGACGCCGGGTGCCGCGACGTCGTTCGCCACGATCAGGTCGAGCCGCTTGCGCTCCAGCTTCGCCCGGGCGTTGGCGACCAGGTCGGAGGTCTCGGCCGCGAACCCGACGAGGATCTGGCCGACGGGCTTCGTCGCGCCGAGGCCGGCCAGGATGTCCGGCGTCGGCTCGAGGACGATCTCCGGCACGCCGCCGTCCTTCTTGATCTTGCCGGTGGCCGCGCGCACCGGGCGGAAGTCGGCGACGGCGGCGGCCATCACGACGACGTCGGCGTCTGCCGCCAGCTCCTGCATCGCCTCCTGCATCTGCGCCGCGGTTTCGACGGAGCGGACCGCCGCGCCATGCGGCACCGGCAGGTCGACCGTGGTCACGAGCGTCACGGACGCACCGCGGGCGAGCGCTTCGGCCGCGATCGCGTAGCCCTGCTTGCCACTGCTGCGGTTGGCGATGACGCGCACCGCGTCGATGGGTTCACGGGTGCCGCCGGCACTGACCACGACGTGCAGCCCGGCGAACCGTCCGCCACCGAGCACCCGTTCGACGGCCGCGACGATCGCCTCCGGTGAGGCCAGCCGGCCGGCTCCGACGTCGCCACCGGCAAGGCGACCCGACTCGGGTTCGACCACGTGCACGCCGCGCGCCCGGAGGGTGGCGACGTTGGCCTGGACCGCCGGGTGCTCCCACATCTCGGTGTGCATCGCCGGACAGACGATCACGGGCGCACGCGTCGCCAGCAGCGTGTTGGTGAGCAGGTCGGTGGACAGGCCCGCGGCATAGGCCGCGAGCACGCGCGCCGTGGCGGGGGCGACGAGGATCACGTCCGCGGTCTGGCCGAGACTGGTGTGCGGGATCGGGTTCGGCCCGTCCCACAACGACGTCTGCACGGGCTCGCTGCCGAGCGCGGAGAACGTCGTGCGACCGACGAAGTGCTCAGCGCCGGCCGTCATCACCGGTGCAACGTGCGCACCGGCATCGACGAGTCGACGACAGACCTCGATCGCCTTGTAGGCCGCGATCCCACCGCTGATGCCGAGCACGACGCGGCGACCGACGAGACCGGACGCGTCGGATGAAGCCATGCGCGGTGGAGTTGGACCAGGTGCGGCCGGCGATGTCCCGGTCAGGCGATGATGTCGCCGTCGGTGGCGTCCGTCGGATCGACCTCATCGGGCAGCTCGACGCGGACGATCTTGTCGGCGGCGATCTCCTCGAAGCCGATGCTCAGCGGCTTGCGCGCCGCCGACGGCACCTGCGGCGGCACCATGTGCCCGAGACCCTCACCGAGCTGGTTGAAGTACGAGTTGATCTGGCGGGCCCGACGGGCCGCGAGCGTCACCAGGCTGAACTTCGAGTCCACGCGGTCGAGGAGCTCCTCGATCGGGGGGGTCATCATCGTGTCGTAGGTGCGCGTCGTGGTCATTCGATCTCCGTTCAGAGCGGCGATGCAGCCTAGCGCCGCAGGTCAGCCGCCGTGCTGCTTGTTGCGGTGGGTGTGAATGATGTCCATCATGTCGCGGACGGTGTCGGCGAGGTCGTCGTTGACGACCACGTGGTCGGCGATGGCGAGTCCGACGGGCTCCTCGTCGACCGCCTTCTGCAACCGCTCGTGGACCTTGTGCTCCGGGTCGCCGCGGCCGCGCAGCCGGCGTTGCTGCTCCTCGCGCGTCGGTGGGAGCACGAAGATCAGCACCGCGTCGGGGAACCGCCGTTTGACCTGGGTGGCACCGTCGACCTCGATCTCGAGCACGATGTCGCGCCCGGCCAACGCTTCCGGCATCGGCGTGCCGTAGTAGCTGCCGAGGAAGTCCGTCCACTCGAGGAAGCCGCCGGCCTCGATGCGCGCCTCGAACGACGCACGATCCGTGAACGTGTACGAATCAGCTGCTTCACCGGGGCGCCGGTCGCGGGTGGTCCACGACCGACTCAACCACAGGCGCGGATCCTGCTCGACGAGCAGGTCGACGATGGTGCCCTTCCCGACGCCGCCGGGACCGGACACGATGAAGATCAGCGGAGCGCCAGGGCCTCCCGGCGGTTGGTCGCTCGCTGGCACCTCACTTGCCGAGCTGATCGAGCAACGACTGCTTCTGCTGCTGACCGAGGCCCTGCACGCGGCGGTTGTCGGCGATGCCGATGTCTTCCATGATCTTGCGGGCCTTGACCTTGCCCACGCCCGGGAGTGATTCGAGCAGGGACACGACCTTCAACTTGCCGACCGTGGAATCCGTGGAGGCGAGTGCCTCGGGGAGCGTGACCGCGCCGAGCTTGAGCTGATTCTTCAGCTCTGCCCGCGCGGTACGAGCCTCGGCGGCCTTCGCCAACGCGGCGGCTCGTTGCTCGGGAGAGAGTTGCGGGGGTGTTGCCATGCGGACGACCCTACTGCGGATGACCTGGCAAGACGCGTCACTGACGAGTCCTCGTGACATCTAACCGTCATGTCCGATCAGGTGCGATGGGCAGCGCCGACGAGGTCGGCGACAGCGGCGACGTCGTGCTCTGTGCACCAGCGGCGGAGCTCGTCGCGGACCCGAGCGGCGGCGGCCGGATCGGCGAAGCTCGCCGTACCGACCTGGATCGCGCCCGCACCGGCGAGCATCAGCTCGATCGCGTCCCAGCCGGTCGAGACGCCGCCGACGCCGATGATCGGCAGCGCGGGGAGCGCGGCGCGGACGTCGTACACGGTGCGCACCGCGACCGCGTGGATCGGTCGTCCGCTGTACCCGCCGCCACCCGCACCGAGCACCGGTCGACGCGTCAGAGGATCGAGGACGAGCCCGAGCAACGTGTTGCTCAACGTGACGGCCGCGGCCCCGGCATCGTGCACCGCGGAGGCGACGTCGACGACGCGATCGGTGTTCGGGCTGAGCTTCGCCCAACGCGGCCGGCCACAGCCCGCCGTCGCCGCGATCACCTCGGCCGACAGGGTCGCGTCGTGCGCGAAGATCCCGCGCCGTCCCTCGAGGTTCGGGCAGGACAGGTTCACCTCGACCGCGATCACCGAGTCCGGCGCGTCGGCGAGCAGGTCTGCGGCGCGGCCGAAGTCCTCCACGGTCCGCCCCCAGATGCTGACGACCGTGCGGACACCGGCGGCGTCGAGCCCGGGGGCGTCGTCGCGCAGCCATGCCGTCACACCGGGACCCTGCAGACCGATGGCGTTGAGCATCCCGTCGCCCGCCGGATGCACGCGTGGCGCAGCATTGCCGGGCCACTCGAACGCGGCGAGCGACTTGACGACGTGCGCGCCGAGCCCGGCGAGCCCGACGAACGGATCCAGCTCCAACCCATGCCCTGCCGTGCCCGACGCCGTCATCACCGGGTTGGCGAGCACGAGATCCGCGACGCGCGTGCTGAGGTCCGGCGGGTTCACGTCCCGCTCCTGCTCGCGCTCGCCCCGGCCGCCAGACCCACCGACACGCGACGGGTCACGAGCGGTGGTAGTCCTGGAGCGGGCGGACGGTGATCGGGCGGCCGTTCTGCTCGGCCATGCCCTGCACCGCGGCGAGTGCGGCCTGGACCGTGGTCACCGAGCTGACGTGGTTGGAGTTCGCCGTCTTGCGGATCTGCTCGCCGTCGGTGCGGCCGCCGCTGCCCTGGGGCGTGTTGATCACGAAGCTGACCTTGCCGTCCGCGATCAGATCGACGGCGGTCACCTCGGCACCCTCGCTGACCTTGCCGACCACGAGGTCGACCGGCTGACCGAAGCGGGCGAGGTACGCGGCCGTGCCGGCCGTCGCCGCGATGCCGAGGCCGAGCTCGCGCAAGCGCGTCGCGACGACGAGACCGGCCGGCTTGTCACCATCGGCGAGCGACAGGAACACCGTGCCCTCCGTCGGCAGCAGCGTGCCGGCGGCGAGCTCGGCCTTGAAGAACGCCTTGCCGAACGTGGTGTCGATGCCCATCACCTCGCCGGTCGAGCGCATCTCCGGACCGAGCGCGGTATCGACCTCGGGGAACCGGCTGAACGGGAGCACGGCCTCCTTGATCGCGACGTGGCCGTGGTTCGACTTCGGGCACAGCAGGCCCTCGATGCGCAGTGCGGCGAGCGTGGCGCCGAGCATCACCCGGCTCGCCACCTTCGCCAGCGGCACCCCGGTGGCCTTGGCCACGAACGGCACCGTCCGGCTCGCCCGCGGGTTGGCCTCGATGACGTAGACCGTGGTGCCGAGCACCGCGTACTGCACGTTGATCAGGCCGCGCACGTCGAGTGCGTCGGCGATCGAGCGGGTGTACGCCTCGATCACCTCGACGACCCAGCCGGGCAACGTCTGCGGCGGGATCGCGCAGGCGGAGTCGCCGCTGTGCACGCCGGCCTCCTCGACGTGCTCCATCACTCCCCCGATGTACACCTCGCCGGTGTGGTCGCGGATCGCGTCGACGTCGACCTCGATCGCGTCCTCGAGGAAGTGGTCGATGAGCACGGGGCGTTCGGCGGAGAGGCCCCCCTCCTTGCCGAGGCTGCCGAAGCCGGCGAGCTCGGCCATCGCTCGCGCGAGGTGGTTGCGGTCGTGGACGATCTGCATCGCCCGGCCACCGAGCACGTAGCTGGGGCGGACGAGCACCGGGAAGCCGATGCGCTCGACGATGCTCAGCGCCTGCTCCAGATCGGTCGCGGTGCCGCCGGGCGGCTGCGGGATGTGCAGCTGGTCGCACAGCGCGTTCCACTTCTCGCGGTCCTCGGCGAGATCGATCGACGCCGGCGACGTCCCCGCGATCATCGACACCGGCAGCAGCCCGGCGAGCTTCAACGGGGTCTGCCCGCCGAGCGAGAC
>JAODBQ010000420.1 GCA_025464045.1 Ilumatobacteraceae bacterium | reverse complement strand
GTCGATGCCCTCGGTCGTGGCACGCGCAAGATCGGCAAGTCCGGCAGGCGGATCACCGAGAGCTTCGACCTGTGAGACGCGAGGAGCGCTTCGTGGTCGGCGGGCTCGCCCGCGTCGACGTCGACATCGCCGTCGGCACCGTGCAGCTGGTGGCCGGCGATGCGGGATCGATCGCGGTCACGCTCGATGCCGCCGCTCCGGACAACTTCGAGATCGCGCACATCGGCGACACCGTCACGGTGCGCCCCCGATCGGGGTGGCTCTCGCGCGGCGGCCGGGCGCAGGTCGTCGTCGAGGTGCCCGTCGGCACCGACGCCGTCGTCGGCACGGCATCGGGCGATGTCACCAGTCGGGTCGAGCTCGGTGCGGTGCGCGTGCGCACGGCGTCGGGCGACGTGCAGATCGACCGCGCCCGGCGCGTTGAGGCGCACAGCGCATCGGGCGACCTGCGCGTCGGCGAGGCGGTCGAGGCCCAGCTCAGCACGGCGTCCGGCGACGTCCGGGTCGGCAACGTCTCGTCCAGGCTCGGCGCTTCGTCGGCCTCGGGCGATGTCGACGTCGTCCGTGTCGCGGGCGGCGTCGAGGCGGCCACCACATCGGGCGACGTGCGGCTGCAGCGCTGCGACGCCGACGACATCACCATCAAGACCGTGTCCGGCGACGTCACCATCGGCCTCCCGAGCGGCATCCGCGTCGAGCCGGAGATCTCCACCCTCAGCGGCACCACCCGCCTTCCGAAGGGTCCGCCGCCGGCACCCGGCGGCGTGCGGCGCACCGTGCGACTGCGCGTGCGCACCGTGTCCGGCGACATCCGCATCGACCGTGTCGGGTAGGCCGATGTCGGACACCCTCGGGGCGCGTGCGTCGAGCGCTGCCGCTCAGGCGCTGGTGCCGGCAGGCATGGCCAGCCGCGACGGGACCGCGACGTCGTCGCCCAGGGTGCCGACCTTCGCGGTGATGGTCGGCTCCGTCTCCGCGGTCTTGCCCGCGTACACGTTGCGGTACTCCTGGCCGGTGAGCTCGCGGATCTCGTACATCAGCTCGTCGGTGATCTGGCGCAGGGCGAGGCGGTGATCGGAGCGCTCGCTGTAGCGCTCCATCTTGATCGGCCGACCGATGCGGATCGTGCACTCGCGGCGCAGCTTCGGGAACTTCGCATCCGGTGGCTGGATCTTGTCGGTCCCCACGACGCCGACCGGATAGATCGGGCAGCCGACCTTCATCGCCAGGCGGGCCACACCGGTGCGGCCTTTGTACAGGAAGCCGTCGCGGCTGCGCGTGCCCTCGGGAAAGATCCCGAACAGCTCGCCGCGGTTGAGCACGTCCTCCGCGACCTCGAGCGCCAGCATGCTCTTCTTCCCACCGCCGCGGTCGATCGGGATCATGCCCATCGCCGGGAACAGGTACTTCGTCTTCCACGAGTTCATGTACTCGGCCTTGCCGACGAAGCTGATGTTGCGCGAGACGGACAGCATGAGGAACGCGCTGTCGAGGAAGCTGATGTGGTTCGGGGCGAGGATCGCCGGGCCGTCGGTGGGCAGCCGGTCGAAGCCCTCGCGGTTGATCGTCCACAACCGGTCCGCGACGGGACGCGCGACGCGGCGGAACCGCACCTGCATCTTGCCTGCACCCTGCGCGTCCATATGCCCGCGGATCCTAGACCCGGTGCACGGCAGCGGGCGCCGCGTTCACGAAGCCTTCACCCGCTCGTCGCATTGTGTGAGGTTTCCACCCCAAGGAGTGACGCCGAGGCGGTCACGCCGTGACCTGCAGTGGCGGCCGCGTCGATGGCGGCGAGCGCGCCGGGCGTGTCCAGATCGTCGTCCAACGCGGCGCGAACGTCCTCGAGCAGGCCCGCTGGCTCTGGCTGATCAGCGCTTGCCGTCCAGCGGCGCAGCCGGTCCGCGTTGCGCGGCATCAGCGTGTCGTCCCACTCCCACTCGCGGCGGTAGTGGTGCTCGATGATCGCAAGACGGATCGACCGCGGGTCCCACTCCGTGCGCAGCTTGTCGATGAACACGAGGTTGCCGAGGCTCTTCGACATCTTCTGCCCGTCCATCGAGACCATCGCCACGTGCATCCAATGGCGCACGAACGGCTCGCCGGTGGCGGCCTCGCTCTGGGCGCGCTCGCACTCGTGGTGCGGGAAGATCAGGTCCGTCCCGCCACCGTGCAGGTCGATGGTGCTGCCGAGCTCGCGCAGCGCCAGGGCACTGCACTCGATGTGCCAGCCGGGGCGACCGGGCCCCCACATCGTGTCCCAACTCGGCTCGTCGTCCGCGGACGGGTGCCACAGCACGAAGTCGAGCGGATGGCGCTTGTGCGGATCGTCGACCTGGCCGCCGCGCTCGCGGGCGAACGCGATCATCTCCTCGTGGGAGTAGTGGCTGACCGAACCGAAGTCCGGGAACTTGGAGACGTCGAAGTAGACGCTGCCACCGGCCTCGTAGGCGAAGCCCCGATCGAGCACCATCCCGATGAAGCCGCGGATGTCCGGGATCGCCGACGACGCACGCGGGGTGGCCGCCACCGGCAGTGCGTTCAACGCGACCATGTCCCGGTTGAACCTGGCCTCCTCGCCCGCGGCGAGATCGAGGTAGTGCACACCGAGCTGGCGGGCCTTCGCGAACAGCGGATCGTCGACGTCGGTGACGTTGCGCACGCACTTGATCGTGTGGCCGCGGTCGATCAGGCGGCGCTGCAGGACGTCGTAGAAGATGAACGTGGACGCGTGGCCGAGGTGGGTGGCGTCGTACGGGGTGATCCCGCACGTGTACATCAGGACGTGCAGGTTGGGTTCGAAATCGACCACCGCGCGTCGCGCGGTGTCGTAGAGCTGCATGCTCACGACGGCGTCTCGACCGGCGATGCCTCGGTCACCGTTGCCCCGGACTTCGCTGCAGTGGTGGTCCCGTCGGCGACAGGCGTGGTCACGGGCGGAACGACGCTCGTCTTCGGTGCGAGCTTGATGCCGGTCAGCTTCGGCGCGACGCGGGTGCGGTAGCGCACGTTGAGTTGCAGCAGCACCGCGGTGAACGCTTCGATCGCCATCGCGTTGGACAGCTCGCCGGCGTGCAGCGGGCGGCAGCCCGGGATGCGCTCGACGATGTCGCTGACGGCCTTGATCGCGTCGATGTCGTCGCCACAGATCAGCACGTCGGAGTCGATCGGCGAGCCGAGTGCACCGAGCTCCTTCGCCGGCAGGTGGTGGAAGGCCGCGACCACGCGACAGCGCGGCACCGCGGCCTGCACGTGCGCGGCGACGCTGCCCCGCGGCGGGACGAGCGGCTGGAACTCGTGGCCGACGCGCACGAGCGCGTTGGCCATGCTCACGACCACCTTGCCGGCGAGCGCTTCCTCGCTCTCCTGGGCGGTGGTGGCCGCCGAATCCCACGGGGTGGCGATGACGATCAGGTCGCAACTGCACGCCGCAGGGTTGTCGCCCGCCTCGAGCCGCGCCGCGAGATCGGGCCACTTGGCGATCAGCCCGTCGCACGTCTCCATCGCCCGGTACTTGGAGCGTGAGCCGATGACCACGTCGTAGCCGATCGAGGCCAATCGCGCGGCGAGCGCGCTCCCAGCAGGGCCGGTGCCTCCGAGGATGCCGATGCGCATGTGGCGCAGCCTTGCACAACACCCCGTCTCGGCCCGGTAGCCGTGGCCAGGCGCGTGACTACGATCACGCGCATGGGTCTGCTCGACGGCAAGAACATCGTCATCACCGGGGTGCTCACCGACGCGTCGCTCGCGTTCGGGGTCGCCGATCTGGCGCAGCGCGAAGGGGCCCAGATCGTGCTGACCGGCGCCGGCCGCGGGCTCAGCCTCACCCAGCGCACGGCGCGCAAGCTGTCCAGCACGGTCGAGGTCTACGAGCTCGACGTCACCCAGCCCGATCACCTGCTGGCCGTGCGCGCCGCGCTCGCCGAGTCTTGGGGCAGGGTGGACGGTGTGCTCCACGCGATCGGCTTCGCTCCCGAGATCTGCCTCGGCGACGACTTCATGGCGCCGACGTGGGAGGACGTCGCGATCACGATGCACATCAACGCGTTCTCGTTCAAGGCGCTCGCGGACGCGTTCGCGCCGTTGATGAGCAACGGCGGTTCGCTCGTCGGCCTCGACTTCGACAACACCGTGGCGTGGCCGGCCTACAACTGGATGGGAGTCGCCAAGTCCGCGCTGGAGAGCATCAACCGCTACCTCGCCAAGGAGCTCGGCCCGAAGGCGATCCGCTCCAACCTCGTCGCGGCCGGTCCCGTGCGCACGATGGCGGCGAAGAGCATCCCCGGGTTCAAGCTGTTCGAGGACGTGTGGGACTCGCGAGCCCCCCTCGGGTGGGACATCAACGACTCCTCCGCCGTCGCCAAGGCCTGCGTGGCGCTGCTCAGCGACTGGTTCCCGGCGACGACCGGCGAGATGATCCACGTCGATGGTGGGTTCCACGCCACCGGCGTATGACGCCGCCCCGTTAGCTTCGGCAAGGTGAACCGCCTCGCTACCGAGACCTCGCCGTACCTCCGCCAGCACCGGGACAACCCGGTCGACTGGTACGCGTGGGGGCCGGAGGCGTTCGCCGCAGCGACCGAGCGCAACGTGCCGATCCTGCTGAGCGTCGGGTACAGCGCCTGCCACTGGTGCCACGTGATGGCCCACGAGTGCTTCGAGGACACCGACGTCGCGAGCGTGATGAACAACCTGTTCGTCAACGTCAAGGTCGACCGCGAGGAGCGCCCGGACGTCGATGCGATCTACATGGACGCGGTGCAGTCGATGACCGGTCGCGGCGGCTGGCCGATGACCGTGTTCGCGACCCCGGACGGTCATCCCTTCTACGGCGGCACCTACTTCCCCAAGCCGCAGTTCCTGCAGCTGCTCGCGGCGATCGACGACGTGTGGCGCAACAAGCCCGAGGACGTGCAGCAGAACGTGAACGCGCTCGTGCAGTCGCTCGAGCGGTTGTCGACGATCGCACCGGCGGACGGTCTGCCCGGGTTCGAGGCGATCAACGCCGTGCTCGACCACCTCGGTTCGACGTTCGACCCGGAGTGGGGCGGGTTCGGGCCGGCACCGAAGTTCCCGTCGACGATGAACCTCGATCTGATCCTGCGCGCGACCCTCCACAACCCGAGCCCCGACGCCGCGGCGGTCGTCGCGACGTCGCTCGACGCGATGGCCAGCGGAGGCATCTACGACCACATCGGCGGCGGGTTCGCGCGCTACTCGGTGGACGAGCGGTGGCTCGTCCCCCACTTCGAGAAGATGCTCTACGACCAGGCACTGCTCGTGCGCGTGTACACCCACGCGGCACAGCTGCTCGGGCAGCCGCGGTACCGCCAGGTGGTCGAGGAGACGATCGACTACGTCTTGGCCGAGCTGCGCCTCCCGAGCGGCGGCTTCGCCTCCGCCGAGGACGCCGACTCCCCCGACGAGCACGGCCACGGGCACGAGGGGCTGTTCTACGTGTGGACTCCCGAGCAGTTCGTCGAGGTCCTCGGTGCCGACGCACCGGCCGCGCTCGAGTGGTACGAGCTCGTCGGTGAGCCGAACTTCGAGGGGCGGTTCATCCCGTCGCGCCTGCACCACCGCGGCGACCTCGCCCGGCCACCCGTAGTCGAGTCGGCGCGCCGGCGCCTGCACGCGGCGCGCGCCACCCGACCGCGCCCGGGACTCGACGACAAGGTGCTCACGGAGTGGAACGGGTTGATGCTCGGCGCGTTGGCCGAGGCGGCGGCCGCATTCGACCGCGACGACTGGCGCGAGGCGGCCGTGGCCAACGCCGAGTTCCTCGTCGACGCTCTGCGCGCGCCCAACGGTCGCTGGTCGCGTTCGTGGCAGGCGAACGGCGAGCCGCCGGCGCGCCACGCCGCTCTCGCCGCCGACCACGCCGCCCTCGTCGACGGGTTCACCCGCGTCGCCGAGCTCACCGGCCGGGCGCGCTGGATCGACGAGGCGATGCAGGTCGCCGACACGATGCTCGATCACTTCTGGGACGTCGACAACGGCGGACTGTTCACCACCGCCGACGACGGCGAGCAGCTGATCGCCCGCCAGAAGGACCTGCTCGACAACGCCACCCCGGCGGCCAACACGCATGCGGCCGGCGCGCTGTACCGCTTGGGCGCGCTGACCGGCGAGGCGCGCTACACCAACCACGCCGACCAGATCATGCGCCTGCTCGGTCGGTTGCTGCCGACGGCGCCGGCGGCGTTCGCCCACGGCCTCGCCGCGCTCGACCTGCGCCTCACCGGGATCACCGAGATCGTCGTCGCCGGCGACCGACCGGACCTGCTCGCGACCGTGCGATCGGCGTGGCGCCCGAACGCCGTGGTCGCCTGGGGCGAGCCGTACGACTCGCCCCTCTGGGAGAGCCGTACGCCGGGCTACGCCTACGTGTGCCGCGACTTCGCTTGCAAGCAGCCGGTGGACGACGCCGAGGGGCTTTCGTCGCAGCTGGCCTGATCCGGCAGACTCGTC
>JAODBQ010000661.1 GCA_025464045.1 Ilumatobacteraceae bacterium | reverse complement strand
CGTTGCGCGTAGGTGTGGTCCCGGGCGACGCGCCGGGCTGCCGCCGACCCGATGGCGGCGGCGGCAGCAGGCGAGGTCGTCGACACCGCGCGGGCCACATCGGCACCGTCCGCGGCAACGAGGATCTCGGAGCCGACCTCGAAGAAGTCGTCGATGCCGAGCCAGGCATCGGTGACGAGGCAGGCACCGACGCCGGTCGTCTCGAAGACGCGCGTCGCCGGCGACCAGCCGTTCGCCACCATGCTGTCGCGGGTGACGTTCAGCACCATGCCCGCGGAGCAGTTGAACGCGTTGTGGTCAGCGGTGCCGACGTGCCCGATCGCGCGCACGTTGGCGGGCATCGGCTTGTCGTGCCACCCGTTGCCGCCGAGCAGGAACTGCCGATCAGGCAGGAGGCTCGCAGCGCGGAAGAAGAACTCGTCGATGCGGTCCTCGCGATCGGGTAGCCGGTTCGCGAGCAGCGAGAGATCGGCCACCAGCCGGGACAGCGGTTCGGCCCGCGCGTGCGTCAGCGGATCGAAGCCGTTGTAGACGAGCACGACGTTGCGGGCCCCGAGCGCGCCGTAGCGGTTGCGCACGGGCTCGCCACCCCCGTACGTGACGACGAGGTCGAACGACGGGACGAGCCCGCGGAACGGATCGTCGGCGTCCTCCTCGAGGCGCGTCAACGTGGCCGGCGCATCGACGTCGCAGAACACCGTGGCGGCGCCACCGCATCGCAGCGCGGCGACCTCCGCATCGAGCAGCTCGTCGAAGACGCCGACCCCGCTCGTCTTGATCGCGACGTCCGCGCCGGCCGCCCGTGCGACGATCGCGGACACCTGCGCGGCGTCCTCGGCCGGGTAGATGACGACGTCCGCCCACGGTGGGTCGTCGATGTCCCGGTGCTGCTGCCGTTCGTAGGCGATCGGCTCGTAGAACGTGATGTGGTGACCGAGCTCGGCGAGGTTGCGCAACAGGCCGCGGTAGTAGGTCGCCGCGCCGTTCCACCACGCGGACACGAGGCTGGATCCGAAGACGTGGATGTCCAGCCTGCGTCGTGCGCCGAGCATCAGGACGCCGCCGCGATGGTCGGTGCGGCGGTGTCGATGCCGAGCTCGGCGCTGATCGCCAGCAGCTCGTCGACCCGGTGCCCGCACGTGTGCCGCCGACGGATCGTCTCCAGCCCGGCTGCGCGCAGCGAGGCCGCGAGCTCCGGGTCGTGCAGGACGGCGTCGAGGTGATGCTCCGCCTCCGCCCCGTTCGCAGCCTCCAGGTAGTCCGTCCCAGGACGGAACAACGACTCGGCGTCCTCCCACGGTGCGCAGATCAGCGGGATCCCACAGGCCATGGCCTCGAAGGGGCGGATCGTCGGGATGCCGGGCAGCGCGACGACGTACGGCCGGCGGGGCACGTGCACGGTGACCGCATGCGCCGCGAACGCTGCCGGGGCACGGTGGTTCGCCCGCCAGCCGCCGTAGCGGATGCCTGCTTGGCCGAGGGCGCGGTGCGCCTCTGGCGGGTACCGCACGCCGTACATGTGGGCGGAGAGGCCGAGCCGGCCGACGGGTCCGAGCAGGAACTCGTGCAGCTCGGCCGTGCGTTCGCCGTCGCCCCAGTTGCCGATCCACACGACGTCGCCGTCGCGAGCGACGCCGTCCAGCGGATGGAACGTGCGGACGTCGGCAGCCTCGTGCCACGTCCACGCGCGATCGGCCAGACCACGAGCGAGGTACAGCTCGGAGATGACCTGGCCGAAGGCGAGCACGCCGTCGTAGTGGCGCAGATCGAACGCCGCCATCTCCTCCGGCGCCGTCACCATCCGGTGGTGGGTGTCGTGGAACAGCAGCCGGTAGCCGCCGGCGCGGCGGTGCTGGCCGACCGCGGCCACGACCGCCGGATCGTTCCACTCGTGCACGATGACGAGGTCCGCTCCATCGGTCAGTGCGCCGATGTCGAGGTCGGTGAGGTCGTAGACCGAGCTGCGCAGCGTCGGGAAGGCGCGTTCGAAGTCGCGCACCGCGTCGCGGCCGTGGTCGACGACGAGGTTGGTCCGGCTCCAGCCGTCGAGTGGCTCGTGCACCCGCACGTCGTGGCCTCGTTCCTGCAGCTCCGACACCACGCCGCGCAGGAAGTGCGCGTTGCCGTGGTTCCAGTCGGAGACCAGCGAGTGGCAGAAGATGACGATGTTCATCGGGCCAGGCACGGTCGGTCGGCGAGCACGCCTCGGTACACCTCGGCGTACCCGGCCGCCATGCGCGTCGCGGTGTACCGGCGCGCGTGCTCTCGCGCCGCGGCGCCACGCTGCGCGCACCGCACCGGGTCGTGGATCAGGTCCGTCAGCGCCTGGGCCAGCGCCGCCAGGTCGTCGGGAGCGACGTAGGTGGCGGCGTCGGCCCAGACCTCGCGCAGGCTGGCGATGTCTCCGAGGACGAGCGCACAGCCGCTCATCGCGGCTTCGAGCACGCCGAGCCCGAACGGTTCGTAGCGGGCCGGCGCGGCGTGCACTGCGGCCCGGGCGAGCCACGGCGCGAGCTCGGCGAACGCGAGCGGTCCGAGTGCGACGACGGGTCCCTCGTCATCACCGGCTTCCGGTGGCCGTCCGTCGGCGTCGTCCCGTGTCACCGCCCCGGCGACGACCACCGGCCAGTCCAGGCGCGTCGCCACGGCACGGAGGGAAGCGAGGTTCTTCGCCTCGTCCCACATCCGCCCCGTGGCGATGATGATCGGCTCCTTGTCGAGCTCGATCAGCCAGTCGCCGCGTCGACCGTTGGGCACGACCGAACCTCCCGTGCGGCCGTAGATCCGCTCGGTGTCGGCCAGCGCTGCCGCAGTCGGTGCGATCACGGCGGTCGCCGCGGCGAGCCCGGCACCGACCCGGTCTGCGTAGGCGCGCCACGCTGCGGGAGGGGCGGCGCCGTGCACCGCGTGCCACCAGGCGACCACGTCGGAGTGCGCGACGACGACGGTCGGCGCGCGCCAGTCCAAGACCGCGTGCACGAACCCGTTGAGGTGCACGACGTCGGGCTGCCACGCCGTCTCCAGGTCCAGCAGCCAACGGCCGGCGTCGTCGACGTCGGCCCACGGGTCGTCCATCCACTCGAGCGCGCCTGGGTGGTGCGCGGCGCGGACGACTGCCGACGACGCGAGGTCCGCTCGCTGCGCGGCCGTCGGGGCCGGACCCAGGATCGCCAGCGACGTCTGCACCCCGGCGGCGGCCAGCGCGCCCGCGAGGTCGAGGCAGTAGGTCCACACCCCGCCCACCGCGTCCGTCGTCATCAGCACGTGGGTCATCGGGCGTAGATCCGGTCGATCACGGTCGCGAGGTCGAGCAGTCGTTCGGCCGCGGCGTCGTATCCAGGTGAGGTGGCGAGCTGATGCGCCCACGAGACCGCGGCCCGACCACCCCAGTCGTCGGGAGGTGCCGACAGCGCGCACCGTTCGGTGCCGCGCATCAGCCACGCGTCGAAGTCGTAGAAGGACCCGTCGACATTGCACAGCCGCACCGCGCCGCGCGTCCCGTAGAACGTCGCCGAGATCTCGGCGGGCGCACCCGCGTGCAGGAACCAGGAGCAGCCGAGGCGCACGACGGTTCCCGACGCGAGGTCCATCGTGACGAACGCCGCGTCCTCGACGTCGACGCCGAGGCCGTCACCGTCGTCGAGCCGCTGGTCGAACGCCATGCCGTGGCGGAACAGGCGAGACGTGACGCGCTCCACGTCGAGGGCGCCGAGGATCCACCCGGCCAGGTCGACGAGGTGCGTGCCGAGGTCGATGACGCAGCCACCACCGGACAGCCGGCCATCGGTGAACCACGGCTTGTCGGGGCCGTACGCGTTGTGGAACGTGAGCTCGGCCGCGTACACGTCGCCGACCTCACCCGCTGCCACGACCTCGCGCATCCGCCGGCTCGCGCGCAGGTGGCGGTAGGAGAGGTCCACCCCGAGCAGGCGGCCGGCGGTCCGCGCCGCGTCGACGACGGCACGGGTCTCGGACGTCGTCCGCGCCAGGGGCTTCTGACAGAAGACCGCGTGCCCTGCCCGGAACGCGGCGATCGACTGGTCCGCGTGGAGCGCGCTCGGCGTCGCGATCACGACCGCGTCGAGCCCGGCATGCGCGAGGAGCTCGTCGGGCGCGAGGTTGACCGCGCCGACCTCTCCCGCTGCGGCTCGGGCCACATCGGCGTCGGCGTCCGAGACAGCCACGGCGTGGGCCGCACCGGCCGCGACGAGCGAGCGCAGCCGCGCCATGCCGATCCATCCCACGCCGAGGAACCCGAGCCGCGGCAGCCCTGAGGTCATGGCGTCACCACCGCCTTGAGGAAGCGGTCGGGGCGATCGACCATCAGCTGCACCGCGTCGTTGATGCGCGAGAGCGGGAGGCTGTGGGTGACGAACGGCCGCGGGTCGAGCCAACCGGCGGCGACGGCGTCCACGGCCTCGCCGATGCCGCGGAGCGCGACGATCGGATCACGCTCGTGGGCGTTGATCACGTCGATCCCGCGCCAGTTCCACTCCTGCATGTCCACCGTCCGCGGACCGTCCTGGTGGTAGCCGGCGATCACGAGCCGTCCGTGCACGCGTGTCAGCGCGCTCGCCACGTCGAGCGTGGCCTGCGCGCCGCCGGCCTCGACGACGACGTCCGCGAGGAAGCCGCCGGTGATCGCCAGTACGTCGCGGATGACGACGTCGGTGTCGTTCATCTCCACCGTGTGCTCGACGCCTAGGGAACGGGCCGCGTCGAGGCCCGCCGAACCGCGGTTGCAGGCGATGACGACCGCCCCGGCGTGCGCGGCGAGCGCGGCGATCACCGCGCCGAGGAAGCCGAACCCGACGACGACCACGGTCTGGCCAGCGGTGATCGCTGCCCGTCGGGTTGCGTTGAACGCGCAACCGAAGGCCTCGCCGGGGAACGGTGCGTCGCCGAGGCTCGCCGGGAGCGCGACGGCGCGATCGACGGGGACGTGGATCCGCTCTGCGAACGCGTCCTCGGCGAGGAACGTCACCCGCTGCCCCGGTCGCCACATGTCGTCGGGACCGCCCACCGCCTCCACCACGCCCCAGCCCTCGTGGCCGGGCCGGCCGGGCGGCAGCGGGTATTGGAACCACGGCCGTCCCTGCCACACCGGCAGGTTCGATCCGCACACGCCACAACCCTCCACCGCGATGGCCAGCTCGCCGTGGGCGAGCTCGCCGCCGGCGACATCGACGATCTCGAACCGGGCTGGTGCGACGAGCTGCGCTGCCCGGTGGCCGTTCATACCGCCTCTGCCACGGTGGCGTCGTCGCGCAACCAGGCGTGCAGCCGAGCGACGCCGTCGGCGACGCGCACCTGCGGCCGCCAGCCCGTGGCGTCGGCGAACGCCCGCGTGTCGGACACGAACCAACGCTGGTCCGCCACCCGCCAGCCGTCGTGCAGCACTGACGGTGCGCTCCCGTCCAAGGAGCCGATCATGTCGAGCAGCTCGCGCAGGCTGATCGCATTGTCCGTACCGCCGCCGATGTTGAACGCCTGCCCGGCCAGCTCGGCCGAGCTCGCCAGCGCGAGCTCCATCGCGTCCAAGAGGTCGTCCACGTACAACGCGTCGCGGACCTGGCGGCCGTCGCCGTAGATCGTGATCGGCGCGCCGCGCAGCGACTGACGCAGGAAGTGGGCGAGCCAGCCCTGGTCCTCGTTGCCGCACTGGTGGGGGCCGTAGATGCAGCTCATCCGGAACACGACGTTCGCCAGACCGTAGGAACGCGCGTAGTCGAGCACGTATTGGTCGGCGGCGCCCTTGGAGCAGCCGTACGGACTGCAGAAGGCGAGCGACCGGGTCTCGCTCAGGCCTCGTTCGCGGAGCGTCGCGTCCGTCGGTGCGTAGCACCCGTCGAGCAGTTGCACACCGACGTCGTCGAGCCGGCCGTAGACCTTGTTGGTCGATGTGAACAGCATCGGCGGAGGCTCGGGCAACGCGCGCAGCTCCTCCAGCACCGTCAGCGTGCCGCCCGCGTTGACCATGAAGTCCTCAGCGGGTTCGACGAGGCTCGTCGTGACCGCCACCTGCGCGGCGAAGTGGAAGACGCGATCGACGCCCACGAGGGAGCGCCGCACGACCGCGGCGTCGCGGACGTCGCCGATCTCGATCCGCAACCGGTGTCGAGGTGCGACGCCTTGCAGCCAGTGCAGGTTGTCGACGACGCCGGTGCGGGAGAGGTCGTCGAGCACGACGACCTTGCCGCCCTGACGCAGGACCCGAGCAGCCATGTTCGTGCCGATGAAGCCGGCGCCTCCGGTGATCAGCGTGGTGGCGTGCGCCGGGCTCATACCGTCAGCCCTCGGACCGCCAGCTCCAGCGTCGCTGCCTCGACGCCGTCGCGCGGTGTCTTGCCGGACAGCCAGCTCGTCATCTCCGCGAGGCCGTCGTCCATGCTCCACCTCGGTCGGTAGCCGAGCAGGTCCTGCGCGACGCCGATGTCGGCGAAGCAGTGGCGGATGTCGCCGACGCGGAACTTCCCGGTGAGCTCCGGTTCGAGGTGCTCGCAGCCGAGCTGCCGTGCGAGGCGCGTGGCGATCTCGTTGACCGTGATGCTCCGCCCGCTGCCGATGTTGATCGCCCGCCCCGCGGCGGGTGCGTCCAGCGCCAGGCAGCACGCCTCGGCGACGTCGTGCACGCTGACGAAGTCGCGTTGCTGCTCACCGTCTTCGAACACCATCGGGCGCCGGTCGTTCAAGAGGCGCGCGGCGAAGATGGCGAGGACGCCGGTGTACGGGTTGGACAACGCTTGGTGGGGGCCGTAGACGTTGAAGAACCGCAACGCCGTGGTCGGTACGTCGTAGGCGCTGCCGAACATCAGGCACAGCCGCTCCTGGTCGTACTTGCCGAGTGCGTACACCGAGGAGAGCGCGGGCACCTTCACCTCTCGTGTCGGCACGGCCGTCAGGCTCGCGCCGGCAGTGCTGACGGGATCCCACTCGCCCGCGGCGAGCTGGGCGCGAGTGCGCTCGGGCGCGGCCGCCGGGGCTCCCTCGGCGTCGACGTACTGGCCCTCCCCGTAGATGCTCATGCTGCTCGCCACGACCAGCGCGCGCACCGGGTGGCGCAGCAGCGCCTCGAGGAGCACTGCGGTGCCGACTGCGTTGACGCTCGTGTACTCGGCGATCTCGTACATGCTCTGCCCGACGCCGACGCGTGCCGCGAGGTGCACGACCCGGTCGACCCCGGCGAGCGCGCGCTCGACGACGTCTGCGTCGCGCACGTCGCCGCGGACCAGCTCCACGTGATCCGACAGGTAGTCCGGTCGATCACCGTCGTCGTGCACCTGCCCGATCAGACTGTCCAGCACGCGCACCTCGACACCACGCGCCAGCAGCGCGTCGGCGACGTGCGTTCCGATGAAACCTGCGCCGCCGGTGACGAGGACGCGTCCGGGCATCGATCAACCTCCAGGCTCGCGAGGGCCGGTCAGCCGCTCGAGCTTCTTTGTACCCAGACGCCCGTTGTTGAATCGTAGGAGAACCTACGCGTTCGGGTGAAGCCGGTGCGGAGGACGAGCTTCCGCCTGCTCCAGCGGCGCGCGATGGCGCGTCCTCACCGGCGTGATCGACGAACACCAGTTGGTACATCCTGTGAGGGCGCGTCGCACTGGCGAAGGCCGGGATCACCGTCCCGTCGAGCGGAGGCGGCCAGACGACGCTGCCGCCGGGACACCCGTGCCGGCATCGTGCCGCTCGTCGTCGACCATCGTGCGGAGCTGGTTCATCGCCCGCTTGACCACGCGCGACACCTGCACCTGGTTGATGCCCAGGCGCCGACCGATCTCCTCCTGGCGGATGTCATGGAACTGCCACAGCACGATGACCGTGCGTTCCAGGTCCGGCAAGCGGTCGAGCAACGCGGCGACCGCGAGGCGGTCGTCCGTGCAGACATCCGGCGCCACCGGTTCGGCGTCGTGGCGACCGAGGTCGGCGAGCTGCGACAGGCTCACCACCGAGCCCTCGGCGCCGATGGCCAAGGCTTCGACGGCCTCTTGCAAGCTCAAGCCGAGGTGCTCGGCGACGTCGGTGGCTGTCGGTGAACGGCGCAGCCGCGCCGACAGGACGTCCACTGCGCCCTGACTCGCGAGGTGGCGCTCCTGGAGCCCCCGCGGCACGTGGACCGCCCACACCGACCGGTAGTGACGACGCAGCTCGCCCGTGATGGTTGCCGACGCATAGGTGTGGAACGAGACGCCGAACCGCGGATCGAACCGGTCCACGGCGTGGAGCAGCCCGATGTTGCCCACCTGCACCAGGTCGTCGATCGTCTCCCGCCGGCGCTTCAAGCGCTTCGCGCAGATGTTGACCAACCACTGGTGGGCCTCGACGATGCGGGCACGCAGCCGCTCGTCACCCGTGCGGTGGTACTCCGCGCACCAACGGTCGACCGTCGGTGCATCGATCAACCGGTGCATGCTCGTCGCGACCACGGCGTCGTGTGTCCGCGCGCGACGGCGCGGACGCGGACCGTCTTCGGACACACAACACGCGAACTCGCGCAGCTGCATCGGCCACACCCTCACGGCAGGACGCCCTCACTGTCGAAGGCGATGTCGTGTCCGCCCATGTCTCCCCCGGCGAACGACGTGACTGACGTACCCAGCACTGGAGGCGTTCGACCTTCGCTCGACTGCCCCCTTCGGGTGCTGTCGGCGCGGCCGGCGCGCAGCGGCGCGAGCACCTGCTCACGTTCGCGGCGCAGCACCGGTCCGGCGCCGTCGCGTCGGACCGGTGCTGCGGGTCGGGGCCGGTTGCTCAGCCCGCAGGGGTCGGCGCGACGGCCGGCGTGGGGGTGGGCGTCACGGTCGGCGTGGGATCGGCGTGATCAGCGCCGCCGTGCTTGCCGCCGCCGCCGCCGTGGCCGCCTTCGGCGTGGGTGTCGAGGACGGTGGCGTTGCCGGCGTCGATGACCACGTCGTGGGTGCCGCCTGCGGTGGCGGTGACGTCGACTTCGTAGACGACGTTGCCGGCGACGCTCTTGAGCTCGGTCTTGGTGGCCGTGCCGGGTGTGGCCGCGATCGCGGCTGCGGTGGCCTGGTCGGCGGTGACGGTCGCGACTGCCTGGAGTGCGGCGTCGGTGGGCTCGGAGCCGTCGGTCGGTTCGGTGATGGTGACCGAGGACGTGTACGTCGGCGTGGGATCGGCGTGATCAGCATCGGGCGCGGCGGTCGCGCCGGACGACGCCGGGGCAGCCGGATCGGTGGGGGTGGTGGCTGCTGTCGCGACGGCGGCAACCGAGGTGGTGCTGGCAGCGCCGCTGCTCGACGCCGCGCTGGCGAGCCCGGCGGCTCCGAGCGTGATGCCGATGCCGGCGAGGCCGGCGTAGATCTTGCGCCTGCTGGGGAACATGGTGTTCGGTCCTTTCGACGGTGCGCGGGTCTCGTGCACCTCTCGCGCCAGTCAACGACCGCCCGCTGAAGGGGGCCCCAACGGAACCTGAGAAGCTCCTGAACCCGGCCCCACCATCGTGCGGGTGGAACGTCAGCCGATGGCGAGGGCCCCGGCCGACGGGAGCTCGATGCGGACCCGGGTCCCGCCGGTCGGGTTGGCGTCGATCGTGACGTCGCCGTGGTGGTCGTCGACGACCCGGCGGACGATGGACAGCCCGAGCCCCGATCCCGGCATCGACCGGGCGGTCGGGGCGCGCCAGAAGCGATCGAACACGTGCGGCGCCTCGTCGGCACCGATCCCGCAGCCGTCGTCGGTCACGGTGATGACGGTCCCGCGGACCTCGACCACCACGAGCCCGTCGGGGGGTGACCACTTCACCGCGTTGTCGAGGACGTTCATGATCGCCCGCTCGATCATCGGCGCGTCGCCGATGACCGTCCCGGGATCGCCGTTGCGGACGACGATGCGAACCGGCCCACCGCGTCGTCGGGCGCGGCGCGCAGCATTGGCGACGACCTCGTCGAGTCGCACCGGCTGCGCCTCGGCGGCCTGGTCGGTGCTGGCTCTGCGGGCAAGGGCATCGAGGTCACCGACGAGGTCGGAGAACTCGTGCGTCTGCGCCTGGAGGTCGATCAGCAGGTCGCGGCGGTCGTCGTCGGACAGGGATCGACCGCTCGCGAGGAGCTCGATGTTCGTGCGCAGGCTGGTGAGCGGGGTGCGCAGTTCGTGTGCGGCGTCGTCGATCAGGCGGCGTTCGTGCTCGCGGAGCTCGGTGAGCGAGCTGAGCATCGAGTTGATGCTGCGTCCGAGCTGCTCCAGCTCGGCACCGCCGGACTCCGGCACGGGAAGGCTCGGATCCTGCTTCGCGGCGACGTCGCGTGCGGCAGCGCTCAGGAGCGTCACGGGACCGAGCGCGCGCCGGGCGACGAGGCGCCCGAGCAGCGCGGCGACGCATACCCCGACCAATGCCAGCACGATGAACCCGATCGTCAGCTCGTCGAGGGTCCGGTCGACGTCGTCGATCGGCCGACCGACGAGGACGGCGTAGCCACCCTGCTCGCCGACCGTGGCGATGCGGTAGTGCACGCCTTCCACGGTGGCATCGCGCAGGCGGGTCCCCGTGCCGGCGCGCGCGAACTCGAGGTCGGTGGCGTCGACCGGGAGCAGCGTGCCGCCGTCGTTGCCGACGATCACGTTCCCGCTGGCGTCGACGATCTGGTACCCGGTCGTGCCACCGTCGGGGGCGGGAGCGGGGGGCTGCTCGCCGTCGGCGTGGTTGGTGTGGTCGCCAACGTCGCGAACGTCGTGCGACGGGGTCCGTTGGGCGACGACCTGGGTGGCGTCGACGTTCTGCGCCTGGCGTCGAAGGCTCTGGTCGACCTGGCTGCGCAGCTCGTAGCGGGCGAAGCCGATGCCGAGGACCGCGACGCCGGTGACGGCGAGCGCAGCTGCGCCCGCTGCGGCGAGCGCGAGTCGGTTGCGCAGCGTCACGGCGGCGTCTCCCGGAGCACGTACCCGACGCCACGCACGGTGTGGATCAACCGCGGGTGCCCGCCGCTCTCGGTCTTGCGGCGCAGGTAGCCGACGTACACCTCGAGCGAGTTCGAGTTCGCCCCGAAGTCGTAGCCCCACACACGGTCGAAGATGACCTCGCGGGTGAGCACGTGGCGCGGATGGCGCAGGAACAGCTCGAGCAGGGAGAACTCGAGGCGGGTCATGCGGAGCTGCGCGGTGCCGAGCGTGACCTCCCGACTCACCGGGTCGAGCGACACGGCGCCGAACGTCAGCCGTGCCGAGTCGGGCGTCGTCAGTTGGGCGTGACGGCGCAACAGGGCGCGCAGGCGGGCGAGCAGCTCCTCCAGGGCGAACGGCTTGACGAGGTAGTCGTCGGCTCCGGCGTCGAGCCCGGCGACCCGGTCGGCGACACCGGATCGGGCCGTCAGCATCAGGATCGGGACGTCGTCACCCTTGGCCCTGATCAGGCGGCACGTCTCCAGCCCGTCCAGCCCGGCCATGCTGACGTCGAGCACGATCACGTCCGGCGACTGCTCGGTGAGCAGGCCGAGGGCGTCGCCACCGGAGGCGGCGAGCTGCACCCGGTAGCCCTCGGACCTGAGCGCTCGCGACAGCGCGTCGCGCACCGAGCGTTCATCATCGACGATCAAAGCCTGCATCTGGCATCCCTCCCGTGCTCGTCAGGTTGCACGTCGAGGCGGGGCGCAGCCTGAGCGTTCCCTGAGCGTTTGCTGAGAAGCGGCGCTTGGCGTCAGGGTGTGCGCAGCGACTCGGCGCCCGTGGCGCGTGCGCTGCGCGTCGCCGAGGCGGCCGCCAACGCCGACGCGGCGACCGCGACCGCGAGCACCGTGGCGAGGTACGGCCAAGGCACGGCCAAGGCATCGGGGGGTGGGTCGAAGACGCCGATGAGCACCTTCGCCAACATGTTCGCGAGCGCCCATGCGCCGATCCCGCCGAGCACGAGCCCGAGCACGGTCACGGCGC
Organism: Ilumatobacteraceae bacterium; assembly: GCA_025464045.1. GTDB lineage: Bacteria > Actinomycetota > Acidimicrobiia > Acidimicrobiales > Ilumatobacteraceae > JAODBQ01. Next base: position 5,331 of record JAODBQ010000661.1, on the reverse strand, counting down.
CGGCCTCGGCCCAGACGAACCCGGCGAGCTGCCGGCGGTTGGCACCGAGTGCCGCGGCGATGCCGAGCGTCCGCCGGCGCTCGACGAGACCGAGCCAGAGCGTCAGGCCGGTGGCCGCTGCGGCGAGCGCGAGGGCGAAGCCGAGCTCGACCTTGGTGAGGCCGTCGAGATCGACGGCCGTCAGGCTCGAACCGACGATCGCGCGGGTGGTGCCGATGTCGGCGACCGTCGCGGTGGTGCCGAGCTGCGTTCGCAGGGCCGCGGCGACGGCGGAGGTGTCGGACCCGGTGTCGACGAGGAAGGCGCCGACGGCGTCGCTGCCGGTCATTTGGGTGATGTAGTCGGCGTTGGCGAGCAGGAAGCTGTCGTGTGGCGCCGTGGGGAACTCCTTGGCCACCCCGACGTAGTGGAACGGCACGTCGACGTAGCGCTTCGTGCCCGAATCCTGCAGACGCAGGGTCACGGCATCGCCCGGCAGGAGCTGGAAGTCGTGCACCGTCTCGGCGGAGACGAGGAGGCTGTCCGGCCGGGCTGCGAGGGTGGCGATCAGCTGCGTCGCGGTGCCGCCCTGGAAGTAGGCGTTCTGCAGGCGTCCGGCGGCGACGACGGTCGAGGTCCGCACGCCGTACAGGTCCTGGAGATCCGCCCCGACGTACGCGAAGCGGTGCTGGAGCGGTTCGACGTGCTGCACGCCCGGCGTCGCGGCGATGCGTGCGGCAGTGTCGGACGTGGGTGAGAGCGATGCGCCGGGCGAGGTCGTGACGGTGACGTCGGCCCCGTTGCTGAGGACGGCGTCGACCTCCGCCTGTTGCTGGTAGGTGGCGTTGAACACTGCGGTGGATGCGGCGAAGCCGACGGTGAGGGCAACGATCGCCACGCCGCGGGCGATGAGACGGCGTTGGCGGTGCATGCTCGCCGCGATCGTGTCCGCCATCCCCCCGGTCAACGGGCGCAGGCCGAGGGCCAGCAGCGTCCGGCCGCGTGACAGCAGCAGGTTGGTGAGCCGGTAGGCGAGCAGGCCGGCGCCGAGCCACAACAGCGCCGGACCGGCGAAGGCCCAATAGCTGACGGAGATGCCCGGCACCCCTTCGACGGCGAGCACCAGCTGGTACCCGTTGCGCGACGTCAACCAGAAGATGATCAGGGCGACGGCGAGCAGGACGATGTCGAGCCCGAACCGCATCCAGCGCGGGTCGCCCGCCCGGCCGACGGTCCGCCGGGCGGCGACGACGTTCAGGGCACGCGCATCCCGGCCGGCGGGCACGGCGATGCTGACGACACCGATCGCGACGCCGACCAGGGCGGCGGCCGCCGACCATCCGATCGCCGATGCGGTCGTGGCGCCGAACCGACCCGTGCCGAAGGCGAGGTGTCCGACGACCTGGGCGAGCGCGAGCCCCAGCGCCGCGCCGGCGGCACCGACCAGGACGGCTTCGGCGACGCTGAGACCCACGAGCTGACGGACCGTCGCGCCGCGGGTGCGCAGCAGTGCCTGGTCGCGGCGCCGTCGGTCGCGGGCGGACGCCGCGACGGCTGCCGTCAGGAGGCCGGCGAGCACCGCCCCCGGTGTGCCGAGGAAGAGGAACAGGACCTGCGCGTACAGGGCGTCGGAGCGCGCCGCCGAGAGGGCTGCGCCGATGTTGTCGCCGACGAGGCCGGTTCCGGCGAGGGTGGCCTCGAGGTTGCGGGCCTGTCCGGTGACCGTCGTGTACGCGGCCGAGGGATCGCCCGACAGGTGACGATCGAGTCGGACGTGGACCTGGTCGTGGATCTGGTCGGCGTGGGACGGGTCGAGCTGGTCGAACAAGCCGTGCCACACGCTCGTCGGGACGATGAGCACGTTGTCCGGCGGTGCCTGCGGTTGCGCGCCACTGGGTGCGCCGACGACCTGGAACAGCGAATCTGCCTGGGGAATGTCGACGATCCCGTCCACGGTCACCGTTGCCGGCGGGAGCCCGCTGCGTTCGACGACGATGCTGTCGCCGGGAGCGACAGCCAGGTTGGCGGCGGTCTGCTGGAACAGCAGCACACCGGTCGACGAGCCGATCAGGTTGCGCAGCTGGGCCGGGAACGTCGCCCGGTAGGTGTCGCTGATGCCGACGACCTCGCCCGGTCCCGTTGTTCGGGTGGAGCCGCCCGTCGACGATCGGAAGCCGGTGGTCGCGCCGAACTGCACGGGCTCCGACGCGGCGGTGTGACGCGCCGCGGCGACCTGCGCGGTCACAGCAGCGACGTCGGCGCCCGGCTGCGCCTGGACCTGCCAGTCGACGGCGACGGTGTCGATCGCCCGTCGCGTCATCGTGGCCTTGGACGCAGAGAGGAAGCTGCCGAGCGATGCCAGCAGGGCGACCGCGAGCGCGACGCCGCACACCGTGGCGACGATGTTCCCCGTCCGCCGACGCACGAGGGCGGGGAGCCAGGTCGTGGCGAGCCGGATCGATCTGGGGTGGCGCGACCTCAGCACGACGCAACCGCGCAGTGGACCAACCGGCCCGAGGTCATCGACCACTGGACCGGGAACCGGTCGGCGATCGTGCGGTCGTGGGTGTTGACGATCATCGCTGCACCGAGGTGGCGGGCGGCGTCCAGCAGCGCGTCGATGACGAGGGTGCCGTTGACGTGATCGAGCTGGCCCGTCGGTTCGTCGGCGAGGATCAACTGCGGTCGCCCGGCCAGGACGCGCGCGGCGGCGACGCGTTGGGCCTGGCCGCCGGACAGCTCTTCGGGGAGCTTGTGGCGCAGCTCCCCGAGCCCGAGGCGGATCAGCGCGTCGTCGGCAGCCTCACGGGCGAAGCGCCTCCCCAGCCCCTGCAGCACCAGCGGCAGCGCCACGTTCTCGATGACGTCGAGGGGCGGGAGCAGGCTCGGTGCCTGGAACACGACGGCGACCGGGCCGGGACGGAGCTCGGCACGCGTGCCGATCCCCGGCCAGGTCACCGTTCCGGTGGTGGGCAGGTCGAGCCCTGCGATCAGGTGGAGCAGCGTGCTCTTGCCGGAGCCCGACGGGCCCGTCAGCGCGATGAGGTCGCCCCGATCGAGCACGCACGTGACGCCGTGGACCGCCACCACCGCGCTCGGGCCCCGGCCGAACGTGCGCGAGACGTTGGCGACGTCGACCAGCGGACGGCCGGTCATCCGACCACCTCGCCGTCGAACAGGCGGATCTCCCGATCGCACGCGGCGGCCACGACGCGGTTGTGGGTGACGATCAGCACCGCGGCTCCGGCAGCTGCGTGCGCGCGGAGCAGTTGGACGATCCGTTCGGCGGCCACGTCGTCGAGCTCGCCCGTCGGCTCGTCGGCGAGCACGACGACGGGTTCGTTGGCGAGCGCGACCGCGAGCCCCGCGCGCGCCGCCTCCCCACCCGACAAGGACTTCGGTGCGGCCCCACGGCGATGGCCGAGATCCACCTCGTCGAGCAGCGCCGCGACGCGGCTGCGATCGACGCGCCCGGCGAGACGCTGCACGAGGACGACGTTCTGCTCGACCGTGAGGTGATCGACGAGGTTGCCGGTCTGGAACAGCATCCCGACGGCTCGCGCCCGGAGCGCGGAGCGCTCGACCTCGCTGCGCCTCGTCATCGTCTGCCCCTGCACGCGAACGGTGCCGCCGTCGGGCTCGTCCAGTCCGGCGAGGCAGGCGAGCAGGGTCGACTTGCCGGATCCCGACGGACCCGTGGCGGCCACCATCTCCCCGCCTTCGAGGCGCAGCGAGACCCCGCGCAGGGCGAGGGTCTCGTCGTCGCCGGCGTGGTAGAAGCGGTAGAGATCGGTCGCCTCGAGCGCCGGTCGTCGCCGATCGGCGACGGCGGTGGTCCTCATGCGGTCCACGTCAGCGAGTCGCTGACGACCTTCCACGGGTCGACGTTGTCGGCGCCCTTGGCGCCGGACAGGGTCAGCACGACCGTCGTCCCGTTGTGGAAGAACGTGTACCGCTCCACCGCGAGCAGCGCCTTCTTGCCGGTCACCGCGTTCGGTGCGCTGCCGATCTCGTACGTCGCCAGGAAGCCGGTCCCCGCCTTGCGGGTGACCGGCTTGACGTCGAGCAGGGTGAAGGTGGGGTCCGATGCCACGTCGGCGAGGCCGGCTCCCTTGGCCGAGTCGAGCGTCGGGGCCGATGCGGACGGCACCGACTGGATGCTGATCGAGTTGTACTTGTCGGTGAACACGGCGGCGTCGCCGACCTGCGTCTGCGCCCAACCCTCGGGGATCTTGATCGACGAGTGACCGTCGATCGCGGGGAACGGCACGAACACCTGGTTGTCGGGGATGTCGCCGGGCTCGACCACCTCCGGCGCGTTCGGGTCGACACCCGTCCCCGATGTCGCAGGGACCGTCGTCGCCGGGGAGGCGCTCGTGGCCGGCGCCGACGACGAGGTGCTCGCCGGGCGGTTCGACGCCGGCGTCGTGGTCGTGGCGACGACCGGCGTCGTGGTCGTGGCGGCGGAGCCGTTGGAGGCGGAGGGGGACGTGGAGGTGGAGGTCGACGTGGAGGTGGATGTGCGTGAGCTGGCGCAGGCGCTGGCGAGCAGCACCAGTGCCACAGCTCCCGCAGACATGCCGAGATGTCGGCGCATGGTCATGCTCCTTCGAGCGAGTTGGTGGGCTGTGACCGACGGTAGGAGTGGTCCGGACAGCGGCGGGCCAGGCGGTGGGAAGGTGACGGCAAGAAGACGCGCGGGGGCGCGTCGTCGCCGCCCGGTGACCCGGGCGACCGCGTGCGTTGCCGGCCGCGATTTACCGTGCGCTGACGGTCGGCGTACGTGGCGTCGAGGCGACGTCCCTACCCTCGTGGGCACGTGAGAAAGGGGCGTGCGGCTGTGCTCGGTGGCATCGACGCCCGATCTTCAGGTGCTTGAACCGGATGCCACGCGGATCCTCCTCGTCGAGGACGACGAACGGATCGGTTCGACGCTGCTGCGCGCGCTGCAGGGCAGCGGCTACGCGGCGCAGTGGGAGCGGTGCGGGGTCGCCGGGATCCGCGCCGCAGCGATGTTCCGTCCCGCGCTCGTCCTGCTCGACCTCGGGCTCCCGGACGTCGACGGCCTCGACGTGTGCCGGTCGCTGCGCGAGCTGGACGAGGCGACGGTGATCGTGATGTTGACCGCCCGCGACGAGGAGCTCGACGTCGTCGTCGGCCTGGACGCCGGCGCCGTCGACTACATCCCCAAGCCGTTCAAGCTGGCCGAGCTGCTGGCGCGGATCCGGGCACAGCTCCGACGCTCACCACCGATCGCCGGCGACGGCGCCGTCGCCGTCGCCGTCGCCGGCGCGAACGATCTGAGCGTCGACGAGGGCGCACGCCGCGCCTGGCTCGACGGCGCCGAGCTCC
>JAODBQ010000639.1 GCA_025464045.1 Ilumatobacteraceae bacterium | reverse complement strand
GGGTCGTGGAGGATCACCACGTCGTCCGGCCGGACGAGGGCGGCGAGCCCGGCGGCGGCCTCCGCGGTCACAGCCTCGTACTCGGTGCGCTCCGCGTCTCCGAGCGGTCCGCCGTCGCCCGGCGCATCGTGGAGGCGGTTGTGCAGGCGCTTGGTCAGCGTGAAGAACGCGGGGCGCCCTTCGAGCACCATCCAGCGGGTGTCGACGCCCGCCCCGCGCGTGTATGCGAGCAGCGACCGCAGCATCTCGGAGACGCCGCCACCGGTGGCGGTGGAATTCACGCACCAGACCACCCGTCCCGTGAGCAGCTCGCGGGCGTGGCGGGCGAGTACGAGCAGCGCGTCGTAGCCGTCCTCGTCGAGGACGGCATGGAAGCGCTCGAGCGGGAGCGGTGCGACCGGCACCGCCGCCAGGGTCCGCGCCGGCGTCGCGATCATGCGACGGCCCAGGCGCGAGGGTGGATCGAGAGACGGGCGAGGCGCAGCACTGACCCTCCTTTCGGGAAGCGGAACGTCAATGACCGTAGGCGCCCGGCAGGGCGAGGGCATCGGGACTCCCCCGCGCGTTCACTGCGGACTTGTGCGGATGCGACCGGCGCGCCGGCAGAAGACCATGCGCTATGGCCACGCACGCCACCACGCCGCCTGTCACCGCGTCCACGGCGCGCGCCGACACGCTCGGGCGAATGTTGGTCGCGGCCCTGTCGCAACTCCGGCTCGGCCATGAAGTTCCGTACCGGCGCTGTGTCGGCCGAGTGGTCGTTCGCCGAGCTCGGGCGGATGACCGACGAGCTCGCCCGCGGCTTGATGGCCCTCGGGCTCCAGCGCGGAGATCGCGTCGCGATCCTGGGCGGCACGTGCCCGGACTGGACCGTCGCCGACTGCGCCGCCCTGGTGGCCGGAGCCACGGTCGTGCCGATCTACCAGACCAACCCTCCCGAAGAATGCGCCTACGTGCTCGCACACTCAGGGGCCCGGGCCGTCGTCTGCGAGGACGCGGCGCAGCTCGCGAAGGTCGACGCGATCCGCGAGCAGTGTCCGGCACTCGAGCACGTGCTCTGCTTCGACGACTTCGCCGCCCTCGCCGACGCGGCCTGGACGAGATCCACGAGGGCGCGGTCGCCGAGCGCCTCGCCGAGGTCGGCGCCGACGACGTGGCGACCATCGTCTACACATCCGGAACGACGGGGCCCCCGAAGGGGTGCATGCTCACGCACGCCAACTGCCTCTTCACCGCCCGGACCTACCAGCGCGAGCTGGCCCTCGAGCCGCCGCTGACCATCTTCATGTTCCTGCCGCTCGCCCACGCGCTCGCACGCATGGTCGAGATGGTGTCGCTCGACGTCGGCGGCACGCTCGCCTACTGGCGCGGTGACTCGCGGCTGATGCTCGAGGACCTCGCCGCTGCGCGCCCTACCCATTTCCCCTCGGTCCCGCGAATGTTCGAGAAGGTCCACACCCATGCTCTAGCCCAGGCGGCCGCGGGCGGCTCCATGAAGCGTCGCACCTTCGATGCCGCGCTGGCCATCGGCCGCCGGAGGCGGTGGGCCGACCGCGCCGGGGGCGCCGGCGCCCGGCTCCGGGTCGCGCATGCCATCGCCGATCGGCTCGTGCTGTCGAAGGTCCGCGCGGTGTTCGGCGGAGAGCTGCAGCTCGCGCTGAACCGGCGCCGCCCCGATCGCGCGCGCCGTCCTCGACTTCTTTGACGCCTGCGGCCTCGTGGTGCTCGAGGGCTACGGCATGAGCGAGACCTGTGCCGCGGGCACGGTCAACGCGCCGGCCGCGTTCCGCTTCGGGACCGTCGGGCGCGCGCTGCCCGGCACCGAGGTGACGATCGCCCAGGACGGTGAAGTGCTCATACGCGGGCCGCACGTGTTCCGCGGCTACTACGACGATGAGCAGTCCACCGCTGAGGCGTTTCGCGGAGACTGGCTGGCCTCCGGCGATCTTGGCGAGCTCGACGCCGACGGGTTCCTGCGCATCACCGGGCGCAAGAAGGACCTCATCATCACCTCGAGCGGGAAGAACATCGCCCCGGCGATCATCGAGGCCGCCCTCCGCGAGTCGCGGTGGATCTCGCAGGCGGTCGTCTACGGCGATCAGCGGTCCTACCTCGTTGCACTGCTGACACCCGACCTGGACCAGGCAGCGGCGCTCGCCGCCGAGCTCGACCTAGAACCCGACCTGGCCGTGCTCGCCGCCGATCCACGGGTGCATGAGCTACTCGGCCGCGAGGTCGAGGCGACCAACAAGCGCTTTGCGCGGATCGAGCAGATCAAGCGCTTTGCGTTGCTCGACCATGACCTCACCGAGGCGGCGGGCGAGATGACGCCGACGCTGAAGGTGCGCCGTCCCGTGGTCTACGAGCACTACGCCGACCGCTTCGCGGCGCTGTACGAATGACCTCCGCGGCCGTCCGGCTGTATCGCCTCACGCGCGGACGCGTTCTCGGCCGCATCGGCGGCCACCCCGTCCTGCTGCTCGAGACGATCGGCCGACGTACTGGCCGACGACGCACCACACCGGTCCAGTACCTCCCAGACGACGAGGCGTTCGTCGTCGTGGCATCCAATCGCGGCGCCGCCCACCCACCGGCCTGGTACCTGAACCTTCGGGCACATCCGGGCGCGCGGGTGCAGGTGGGTTCAAGGATCATGGATGTGCGGGCACAAGAGCTCAGCGGCAATGAGCGCGGCGAGCTCTGGGATCAGCTGACCGCCGGCAACCGCTACCTGGAGGACGCGGCGCGCAAGGCCGGACGCCAACTGCCCGTTGTGGCGCTCAGACCGCAGCGATCCGGGGAACCGCCTCTTGCGCACGCCGACGCAACTCCGTGAGCTGCTTGGCCTGCATCACCCGATGCGCCGGCTCACCGACCAGCCAGTTGAACAACTCGAAGACCCCCTGCGGACGGCCACGCGCGTTGGTGCGGACGACGAGGCGCGTGCCGCCCTCCGGCGTCGGGGACAGCAAGAAGGCCCACGTGCTGTCGATCGATGCGCGCGGCATTCCCACAGCGGGATCGAAGCGCTCCCCTCCCGGCAGCTGCAGCGACGACCGCAGCACCAGGACACGCTCGGGTTCGAGCATCGCCACGTCGAACCATGCGCTCGCGTCCCGAACGCAGCTGATGCGGTCGCCCACGGCCAGGTCCTGCCACTCGGCGTGGACGCGCTCGGCGCTCGGCCGCCCGCCGTTGTCGAGCCGATCCCAGCTATAGAAGCCGGCGCGGTCGCTCCCCATCTGCACCAGCCACCATCGGCGCCGAACAGGTAGCGCGTGCCGCCGCGTTTGTTGTAGGTCGCGCGCAGCCGATGGGGCCGCCCGACCGGCGCCCAGCTTCCCGCGGCAGCGATCGCGCTCGGCCTGCCGGGCCCACGCCCTTGACGAGGCCCAGGCGTCGGCGATCTTCTGCTCGGCTCTGGTCTGCCTCGGAACCTGCACGGCCGGCCCCGAGCTGCTCAGGCGACGTGAGGCGGCGGCGATCGCGGTGACCGCGGGTGCGGCAGTCACGCCGCCAGCGGCCGCCGGTCGGACCCGTTGACGCTCGCGGCCGTCATGGCCTCTTCGGCGTGGCGAGCCCGCGATGGTCACCCAGGGGCGCCGCGCCGCAGACCGCGCAGGGCGTCAGTCCGACTCACAGACCCTCGCTCGGCGTGTGGGTCACGAAGTGCACGTCCTCGAAGGCCTCGAGCGAGAAGCTCTCAGAAGCCCCCGCGGCGACGTCGATGACGAACGTCGGGGCGCCCCAGCGCCGGTCCTGGTCGGCGTCGATGAAGAAGGGCGCCCCGCCGACGTGGCCGAGGCAGGCGTCGTTCGGCCCGCCGGGGAGCTCGTCGGCTCGCAGGCACATGGGTGCGGTGCCATCGCAGCAGCCGCCGGACTGATGGAAGACCAGTGGGCCGTGGGCGGCGCGGAGACGCTCGATGACCTCGAGCGCCTCCTCCGTGGCCCTCACGCGATCGGCCATGGCCTAGAAGAACCCCATCGGGTTCGGGTCGTAGCTCACCAGCAGGCACTTGGTCTGCGAGTAGTGGTCGAGCATCATGCGGTGGTTCTCGCGCCCGACGCCGGAGGCCTTGTAGCCGCCGAAGGCGGCGCCGGCCGGGTACTGGTGGTAGCAGTTGGTCCACACGCGGCCGGCCTTGATGGCGCGGCCCATGCGAAACGCCCGGGCGCCGTCGCGGGTCCAGACGCCGGCGCCGAGGCCGTACATGGTGTCGTTGGCGATGGCCAGCGCGTCGGCGTCGTCCTTGAACGTCGTGACGGCGAGGACCGGGCCGAAGATCTCCTCCTGGAAGATCCGCATGTCGTTGGTGCCCTTGAAGACGGTCGGCTCGAAGTAGAAGCCGCCGGCGAGGTCGTCGTCGACCTCGGGGCGCTCGCCGCCGATGAGCAGCTCGGCACCCTCGTCGCGACCGATCTTGACGTAGCTCTCGATCTTCTCCATCTGCGCGGTCGAGACCTGTGGCCCGATCATGGTGGCGAGGTCGAGCGGGTCGCCCTGGCGGATCGCGCGGATCCGCTCCAGGCAGCGCTCCATGAAGGGCTCGTAGATGTCCTCGTGGATGAGGGCGCGTGAGGGGCAGGTGCAGACCTCCCCCTTGTTGAAGGCGTAGAGGATGAGGCCCTCGATGGCCTTGTCCAAGAAGGCGTCGTCTTCGGCCATGACGTCGGCGAAGAAGATGTTGGGGGACTTGCCGCCCAGCTCGGTCGTGGAGGGGATCAGGCTCTGCGCGGCGTAGGACATGATGAGCCGGCCCGTGACGGTCTCGCCGGTGAAGGCGATCTTGGCGATCCGCTTGTTGGTCGCCAAGGCCTTGCCGATCTCGGCGCCCGGCCCGTTGACCACGTTGAGCACGCCGGCGGGGACGACGTCGCCGATGACCTCGCAGAGCTTGAGGATCGACCACGGCGTCGGGCTGGCGGGCTTGACGACGGTGCAGTTCCCGGCCGCCAGCGCCGGCGCGATCTTCCACGCCGCCATCAGGATCGGGAAGTTGAACGGGATGATCTGGCCGACGACGCCCAGCGGCTCGTGGAAGTGGTAGGCATAGGTCTGGTCGTCGATCTCGGAGATCCGTCCCTCCTCGGCCCGCACGGCGGCGGCGAAGTAGCGGAAGTGGTCGGCGGCGAGCGGGATGTCGGCGTTGAGGGTCTCGCGGACCGGCTTGCCGTTCTCGTAGCTCTCGGCGACGGCGAGCATCTCGCGGTTGGCGTCGATGGCGTCGGCGATCGCGTCGAGCACGGCGGCGCGCTCCGCGGGAGACCGTTGCGCCCACGCGTCCTTCGCCGCATGGGCGGCGTCGAGGGCGAGCTCGATGTCGTCGGGGCCGGACGACGAGATCTCGCAGAACGTCTCGCCGGTGCCGGGGGTGACGTTGGCGCGGTAGCGCCCGGTGGTGGGCGCGACCCACTCGCCGCCGATGAAGTTCTCATACCGCTCGCGCAGGGTCACCGGGCTGTCGGGATGCCCGGGCGCGGCGTAGGTGGTGCGCTGCTCGGTCGTGGCCATGTGGTCGCTCCGTTTCAGAGGGGATCGGCGGTCGGCGGTGCTCGCCGGCTCTCCATCCACACGGTTGCACCAACTTGAGGCCGCGCAATCCGTGCTGGTCCCGTCCCGACGTCCGTAGTTCCCACTGACGCGCATGCCGCGGCATGCATCAGTCGCGACGCTGGCCCGCTGTTTCAGCAGCGCTCGCCGACGCTCGTGTGCCTTCGACCGACGACAAGTCCGGTCATCGCGTCCCCACACCAGGATGGGGATAGCCGCCACGAGGTCGAGGACACGACGCGCGTGGTCGTGCGGGGTCTGTCGATCCGCGATCAGCCGCAGGACCAGGCTGCATCGAGACACGATCCGCAAAGCGATTTCGAGCGATGAGCCGCCGGCGTATTTGCGGGCGGTGAAGGGGCGCCGTGGCTCGAACCTGGATTCCTTACCGTCGAGCACATGACGATCAAACGACTGGAGCACGTCGGAATCGTGGTTGACGACCTCGCGGCCGCAGCCGAGTTCTTCGTCGGACTCGGACTCGAGTTGCAGGGCGTGGGGCCGGTCGAGGGCCGCTGGGTGGACCGCGCCGTCGAGGCTCGACGGGTACGGGCAGAGATCGCGATCCTGCACTCGAGCTGACGAAATTCCACACGCCGTCGACCCGCGGCGCTGAGCTCGTCGGCGAGCTGGAGCGCTACGAGGACAGCTACCGGCTCCGCTACCTCCGCGGTTCCGAGGGGATCATCGTCGAGCTTGCAGAGCAGATCGGCTGACGGATCCGGTCCGCCGCCGACCCCCGAGCAACCGAGCGACCCGACGAACGTTCCGGAAGCGGATCCCCTCCCGGCGAAGTCCGCGGGCTCACATTCAGGTCGCCGATCACGCGAGACGCGTACAGACCACCCAGCGAGCCTGCCTCTTGCGCCTGCGGTGGTTGCCCGCGCAGATCACCGACGGACTGCTCCCCAGCGCTTCGCCGGATCGCGAGCGCCGGAGCGCAGCTCCTCGAGCCGTCGCTTCAACCGCGGCGCCAGCACCTTGGTCGTGGGCCATTGGGCTTCCCGGTGAGCGGGCCTCCCCTCGTCACTGTCGTCGCGTTCCAGACGCCAGGCCTCCCCCGGCCAGCAGGACGCCCCGAGGTACGAGCGGTTCGGAGATGGTCTCGATGTCCATGCCGGCGCGCGCGGCGATGACCGCCCCGTAGCCTCGGCCTGCTGTGCCACGATCGCGCCGAGCTTGATCGGTCCGACGGTGACGTCGCCGACGGTGTACACGTCGTCGCGACCGGCGACCGCCCGTCGGGACCGATGGGGAGGAACTCGCCTCCACGGGCGGCGAGACCGGGAAGCAGGCGGGGACGGAGCACCGGAAGGCAGACGATCCGGTCGGCCAGCAGCCTTTCTCCTCCTGGGTGGAGATCGACCGCCGCCGGCGGTCCGGGATCGACAACGACCGCGACGCCGGCCGCGAGGCGGACGCCCGCTGCGTCGAGCTGCTCGAGCAGGAGCGCGTAGGCCTGGTGACCGAAGATCGCCAGGGGCTGGGGCTCGGGTGCCGCGACGACGATCGTGGGCGCGCGGCCCGACTCGCGTCCGACGTCCGCCAGCATGAGCGCCAGCTCGTAGGCCGGAAGCGTCCAGTGGCGGCCGCCGTCCCGTTAGGAGGTGCGCCGGTGACGGCGCCGGCCCAGCCACGCCGGCTCCACGTAGCGCTCTGCCATCGCGACGAGCGTGACCACGACATGGTCGTCGGCGTGCTCATCGAGCGCGAGGCCCGCGACGCCGCCGCCCACCACGACGATCACCTGCGGCTCAGCGTCCATCGACGCGCGGGGGATCGCCCAGCCGGTCGAGGTGGCGCGGCCCGGGCACGTCGGCTGGCTCGACGGCACGTCCGTGCGCCGGGGCATGGGGCACGCCGGCCTCGCCGTCGGCGCGCGCCGCGACGTAGGGGGCGAGCCACCGTCCCGCGATCTTGCCGGGCGGCCACCACAGCGCGCGATGGGCGACCGTTCCGGGGTCGGCCAGGTCGCCGAGATCGCGGCGGAGCCAGAGATCGCCGGATCCGGTGACCATACGTGCGCGCAGGATGTGAGCGTGCGGGTCAGACTCGACGGTCGCGCCGGCGCGCTCGGCGAGGTGCTCGGCGACGACGTCGGCCTGTTGGGCGGCCAGCCCGCCGTGCTTGATTGGGAAGTCGGTGCAGTCGCCCGCGGCGTAGACGTCCTGCGCGCCGGAGACCCGTCCGTGCTCGTCGACCTTCAGGAACCCCGACGCCAGCGTCGGCAGACCGCTCATGGTCGGGGCGCGCAACGAGGGAAGCGCGATGACCAGGTCGGCGTCATAGGTCTCGCCGGAGGGCGTCATCGCGACCGTGGTCGGCGCGGATCCGCTGAGGGCGATCCGGGTGTCGCATACGAGCTGGACGCCCGCGGACGCCAGCTCACCGGTCACGGCCGCGGTCGCCTCGCGCCCGAAGACCTCGAGCGGCGCGCGCTCGGCCGTCACGAGCACGACCTCAAAGTCCGCGGGGGCGGCGGCGTGAGCCAGCAGGAGCGCCAGCTCGTAGCCAGGCAGAGTCCAGTGCGGTCCGGGCGGGAGTGCGACGACGAGACGGCGGACTTCGCCGCGGAGCGCCCGGTTGAGCGTCCGCGACAGCATCTCCTTTGTCGTAACGTCGAAGGCGAGCGCGCGACCGTAGGACAAGTGCGGCACGGCGCCGAGGGCAACGACGAGCACGTCGTAGGAGAGCACGTTGCCGGCGAGCGTCTTCACGACGTGCCCTTTGACGTCGACGTGGCGGGCCACGCCGTGGACGAACCGGGCGCCGCACTGCTCGGCCAGCTCGGCCAATACGTAGCGCTGGGCGTGCTCGCCGCCGAACGGCTCCCCGACCGCGAGCGGTCGGTAGTGCAGATCGCGGGTCTCGCTCAGCAGCGTGACCTCGACGCGGTCGCCGGCCAGGTCGTGGAGGCCGAGCAGGCACTCGACGCCGGCAACGCCTCCGCCCAGGACCAGGACCCGCAGCGGCTCAGGATCGGCTTGGGAGGACATCGTCGGAGCGTCCCGCCAGACGTCGCCGCGTACATCCGTAGAGAACCGCATCCGGGCGACGGTCACCCACGGATGACGGCACCTGACGCGGTTGGGACGGTCCGGGCATGATCGATGACCCAGGCACCCCCACCCGCGCGCGCGATCCACTGCGCGTCGTCATCGCCGGCGGCGGCGTCGCGGCGCTCGAAGCGCTCGTGGCCCTCCAAGGGCTGGCGCCCGGCCGCATCGATGTGGTGCTGCTGTCGGCGACCGACACATTCATCTACCGTCCGCTGCTGGTTGGTGAGCCTTTCGGCCTGGGTCACCCGCACCGCTATGACCTCGCGAACCTGTGTGCGGGACTCGGCGCCGAGCTGGTGCTCGACACGGTGACCCAGGTGGTCCCGGAGGCGCACGCCATCCAGACCGCGTCGGGCACGGACATCATCTACGACGTCCTGCTGGTAGCCATCGGCGCCCGGCCGTACCCCGCCTTCGACAACGGTGTCACCTTCGAGCGCCAGCTCTCGCCCGAGGACTTCGACGACGTGCTCGGAGACCTCACTGACGGGATGGCGCCGCGGGTGGCGATCGTCGTGCCCGACGGCGTCTCGTGGTCGCTGCCGGCCTACGAGCTTGCGCTGCTCACAGCGGCGTGGGCCGAGCGAGCGCACCCCGAAGCGACCTGCGTGACCCTCGTGACGCACGAGCCCGCGCCGCTTGCGGACTTCGGACCCAAGGTGAGTGCGCAGATCGCCGAGCTGCTGGAACGGGAGCACGTCGTGGTTCGCTGCGGCGTCCATCCGGACGTCGTGACACCCACCGCGCTGCGTGTCGGCGGGACGTGGCTCGAGGCCGACCGCATCGTCAGCCTGCCGCTGCTGGCCGGCCCGCGCCTGCCGGGCCTGCCCATGGACGCGCAGGGCCTCATCCCGTGCGACGGCCTGGGGCACGTCGACGGCGTGCCCGACGTCTACGTCGCGGGCGACTCCGGCACGTTCCCGATCAAGCAGGGCGGGCTCGCCGCCCAGCAGGCGGTGGCCGCCGTGACGGACATCGCCGCCCGCACCGGGGCCGACGTCGAGGCCAGGGCGACGGAGCCCGTGTTGCGCGCCGTCCTCATGACCCGCACCGGACCGCGCTACCTCCGCGCGGAGCTGGCCGACGTTGACGGCACGTCGACGTTCGCGACCGAGGCACTGTGGTGGCCGCCGAGCAAGATCGCCTCGCGCTGGCTGGGGCCGCATCTGGCCCGGCTGGACGTCGACCGGCTGCACGGGGCGACCACCGCCGACATCGACCGGGGGATGGCATGAGCGCCACCATCGTGATCGCCGCCCCCACGCCGGCGCTCGGCGTCCATCTGCCCGGCGGCGGTCGGAGGGCGCTCCGGGCGGGATCTGGGCCGGGCGTATCGAGCAGCCCATGATCGAGGGCGTGCCCGCGTCACTGGTCGCCTGGCGTTGCGGTCCTCGCCTGAGCGGCGACAGGACGTGACGCGATCCGGGGCCTGGAGCTCGGCGGCCCATGCCGCCGGGCGCGCCGCCCGCCGCGCTCTGAAGACCCCCAGTGCCGTACGACCGCCCCGTCGTCGCGCCGGGCTACTGTGGTGATGATGGCCGACGCTGACGCGCCGAACTCCCAGGACGAGCGGGGAACGACGTCGCCAACGATTCGCATCGTCCTCGCCGACGACCACCCCGTCGTTCGCCGCGGGCTGCGTCTGCTGCTCGACGAGGAGCCCGACTTCGAAGTCGTCGCCGAGGCGGGCGACGTCGAGGAGGCCAGGCGCTACCTGCTCGGTCACCATCCGACGGTGCTCGTGCTCGATCTCAACATGCCGGGCGGCTCGAGTCGTGAGGCGATCCCGGGGATGCGCGTGGAGTTCCCCGAGACCCACATCGTGGTTCTGACGATGCAGCAGGACCCGGCGTATGCCCGCGATGCCCTGGCCGCGGGCGCCACGGGCTACGTCCTCAAGCAGGCGGCCGACGGTGAGCTCGTCGAGGCCGTGCGTCGTGCCGCCGCGGGGGAGCGCTATCTGAACCCGCGCCTGGGGGCCCGGATCGCCGCCGAGTCGCCTCGCGGGCACCCGGGCAATCTCTCGGACCGCGAGGTCGAGGTTCTGCGGCTGATCGCGCTCGGGTACACGACCGCAGAGATCGCGCAGCAGCTGTTCATCTCGGGGCGCACCGTGGAGTCTCACCGAGCCAGCATCCATCAGAAGCTGCTCCTGTCGTCCCGTGCGGAGCTCGTGCGCTACGCGCTCGATCACCACCTGGTCGACGACTGAGGCCGCGGTGGGTGTTTTGCCGCGCCAGATCCGCGTCTTTTCCCGCTGATCGGCGTGCGGGTCGCGGATTAGCTTGAAGTGGTGTCCATCGATCGCCACGTTGCGCCGGCACTTGCCGACGGGGGATCGGAGCCTTCGGAGGTGCCGATCCGCGTCGTCCTCGCCGACGACCATCCGCTGATGCGTCGCAGCCTCAGGCGGCTGCTGGACGGCGAGGGTCGCGTCGAGGTGGTGGGCGAGGCCGGCGACCTGCACGCAGTCAAGCACCAGGTTCACGGCTATCTGCCCCGCGTGCTCGTGATCGATCTGAGCTTGTCCAATGGCTCGAGCATTGAGGCGATCCGCCAGTTGCGCCGGCAGGTGCCGGGCACCGAGATCGTCGTGCTGACGATGGAGGACAGCACGGTCTTCGCCCAGCAGGTGCTGGACGCCGGCGCCATCGGGTTCGTCATCAAGCACGACGCCGACGCTGAGTTGATGCTGGGAGTGCTGAGCGCGGCACGGGGCGAGGAGTATGTAAGCGTTCGTGTCGCCGCTCGCCTCGCGGCGTTGCGCCGGACGCCGGCCTAGAAAGGGCCGCGATCAGTCCCGGGTGGCGCCTCGCGCGGGCTCCTGGCCGTGCGCTCCGCCCGTTCTCACCCGTCCGCTTTCTCCGTAGTCATCCACGCCGATGGCACGGGGACCTCCGGATGTCGGATGACGGGCGGGTCGCGAATCTGGGGTCATGCCCCACGTTGACAAGCAGCGAGCCCTTCGGGGCCGACCGCGGCGGTCCCATTTCGGCGCAGCCGCGGGCCGGCTTCTCGGGGTGCTCACGTCACTCGTTCTCGTCACGGTCAGCGGGGACCAGGCGAGCGCGGCGACACCGCCCGACCAGGCGGCACTAGCGCACATGGACAGCGTCATCCGCGATGGCATGCAACGCTCGGGCATGCCGGGCTTCGCGGTCGCCGTGGCCTCCGGCGACCGTGTCGTGCATGCGCGCGGCTTCGGCGATGCCGGCGAGGGTCGCCGTGTGACGCCGCAGACACCGTTCTTGCTCGGATCGGTTTCGAAGTCCTTCACGGCGCTGGCGGCGATGCAGCTGGTCGATGCGGGCAGGCTGCAGCTCGACGCGCCCGCCTCTCGGTACGTGCCCGAGTTCCAGCTCGCTGACCGCGGCGCGGCGGAGCGCATCACCGTGCGCCAGGTGCTGCAGCAGACCACCGGGCTGCCCGCGACCGCGGGCGGCCCTGTCGTGAGAAGCGCGGTCGACGGCACCGCTCTCCAGGCGCTGCGGGAGTTGCGGGACGCGAGGCTGGCCACGCCGCCCGGGACGGCTTTTCACTACTCCAACGGCAACTATGTCCTGGCCGGGCTGATCGTCGCGCGGGCCTCGGGAGAGCCATACGCACAGTACATCGAGCGCCACATCTTCGCGCCGCTGGGCATGCGTCACAGCTATACGACGCTGGACGCCGCAAGGCGAGCTGGACTGGCGACCGGGCACCGCTATTTCTTCGGCATCTCGATCGCCCACGGGCCCACCTTCCGCCCTGGCATCCAATCCGCCGGCTATCTCATCTCCTCCGCCGAGGACATGGCGGGCTACCTCGCGATGTACCTCAACAATGGCGTCACCGCCGCGGGGGAGCGCATCGTCTCCCGGCGCGGGCTGACGACGATGCTCGCTCCTGGGCGGCCGGGGAAGCTCGGCCCCTGGTCCGACCACGCCGACGCCCGGTATGCGATGGGCTGGTACGTCGGCGGGCCGTGGTCGGAGCCCTCGCTGCTGCATCCCGGGCGCGCCCCGGACTCCAGCGCGCTGATGGTCATGTTCCCGCGACGCGACCTGGCCGTGGTGACGTTGACCAACGCCGCCAACGAGCTGACGGTGCCCGGTTACCCGGCCTCGATCGACCGTGTCGAGCGCAATGCCGTCGACGCGCTCGTCGGCGCTCCCGTGCGCGCCGGCACCTCGCTGCATCGCTTCTATCTCTACGTTGACCTCGTCGCCCTGCTGGTGCTTGCGGCCGTGGCGTGGCCCATGGTCCGCGCGGTCCGCGCGCTGAGGACGCGGAGGCGTCCGCTTCACCGGCGGCTCGCCATCGCCGGTGTGGTCGCGAGGGCGGGTGGAGGCGCCTTGCTGGTGGCGCTGCCGCAGCTGGCGTTCGGGTGGCGAGCCGCATTTCTCTGGCAGCGCGACCTGTTCACCCTCATCGTGGTCTCAGGCGCCCTGCTGATGGCAACCGGAGCGCTGCGCCTGGTGAGGCTGTCGCGACGTTCCGCCGCGATCCTGGACCAGGCGCCTTCTTCCGGCACCGCTCCGGCGCAGGCCGCGCCGACTCCCGCGTCGGTGCCCTCGTGACCGGACCGCTGCGTCTCTGCGCCGGCGCTGCGGTGGGCACGACCGTTGCCCTCGGTGCCTACCGGTGGCTCGCACGGGAGCGCCCCGCCTGGTTCAGGGCAACGCCGCAGGAGCGACGTGCCGCGTATCCCGGCGAGCAGATCATCGGTGCGCGCGGCCGCGGAGGTGCGATGGCGACGACGATCGCGGCGCCGCCGAGCGATGTCCGGGATCGCCCAGATCGGAGCCCGCCGCCGCGTCGCGTGATCAAACTCCTTTGCCGCGCAACCTTAACGCGCGACCCACTAGCGTTCGCGCGACCGGTCGAACACAGCCAATGCTGGGGCGACGAGCCAGCCACCGCGGGTGGGCCCTACGTGGAACTCGCCGTCCCGGCACCCGTCGCGTCGGCGGTCGCCGCCACGCCGCGCGCTGGCGGCGAACACCGTGCTTGTCAGTGCAGAAGCCCGGGCCGCCCGCGGGCAGGTCGAGCATGGCCAGCCCCCGGTCGGTGTGCGCGGCGCCGTCCGGCCCGGCACCAACAAGTCGACTACGGGCGCACGGGCGACGTCGGCGGTCCGGGCCGCAACGCAGGCGCCTACGGTCCATGGTGAGAAGTCAGTAGTAACGCGCAACATCTCTGGGGTGAGTCCCGGATGTGCCGCCCCCGGGCCGGGGTTAGCGTCGACGACTATGAAAGGTCTCGTCTATCACGGCCCCGGCAAACGCGGATGGGACTCCGTCGCTGATCCCGTGATCCTCGCCCCGACCGACGCGATCGTGCGCATCGACACCTCGACGATCTGTGGCACCGACCTCCACATTCTCAAGGGCGATGTTCCTGAGACCACACCGGGCACCGTGCTCGGTCATGAGGCGGTGGGAACAGTCCAGGAGGTGGGCGCCGGGGTCACCACCGTGGCCGCTGGCGACCGGGTGCTGATGTCCTGCGTCAGCTCCTGCGGGCGCTGCCGCTACTGCAAGGAGGGCCGCTACGGGCAGTGCCTGGGCGGGGGCGGCTGGATCTTCGGCCACCTGATCGACGGGCTCCAGGCCGAGTACGCGCGGGTGCCGTTCGCCGACAACTCCGTCTACAAGGTGCCCGAGGAGCTCAGCGACGAGCAGGTGCTGTTCCTGGCCGACATCCTCCCGACCGCCTTCGAGGTCGGC